>DATMOE010000425.1:0-2371 GCA_035568435.1 Herbaspirillum sp.
CGCGCCGGCGTTGATTTCGACCGTGCGCGGCGGCAGCGGTTGGTCGCCACCGTCCAGCGTAATGAAGGTTTTGCCGCCTTTGACGCGGCTCAGCATGTCGCCTGCTTTGGCGATGAAGCCGTAACCGGCGTCGGACGCCAGCAACAGGCGGGTCTCGCCGGTGCCGGCGAAGTAATGCAGAATCTGGCTGCCGCTGGCGAGATCGATCAGCGTGGTGATCGGCACGCCGTCGCCGCGCGCATTCGGCAGTGCCGCCACGCCGACCGAGTAGACGCGGCCGTTGGAGCCGAATACCAGCAGGAGATCGACGGTGCGGCATTCGAACGCGCCGTATAAGGCATCGCCGGCCTTGAAGGTGAATTGCGCCGCGTCGTGGCCATGGCCGGTGCGTGCGCGTACCCAGCCTTTTTGCGAAACAATGACGGTGACCGGTTCATCGATGATTTTTTGTTCGATGACGGCTTTTTCCGCCGCTTCAATCAGTGTGCGGCGCGGATCGCCGAATTGCTTTTCATCCGCTTCGATTTCCTTGATGATCAGACGTTTCATCGCCGCCGGGTTTTCCAGCAGCTCTTGCAGGCCGGCCTGTTCCTTGCGCAACTCCGCCAGTTCTTGCTGAATTTTGATGGTTTCCAGACGCGCCAGTTGGCGTAGACGAATTTCCAGAATATCTTCGGCCTGACGGTCGGATAAACGGAATGCTTCGATCAGCGCCGGCTTCGGCTCATCCGATTCACGAATGATTTTGATGACTTTGTCGATATTGAGCAGAATCGCTTCGCGGCCTTCCAGAATATGGATGCGGTCGCCGATTTTGCCGAGTTTGAAGTTGCTGCGGCGCGTTACGGTCGCAAAGCGGAAAGCGATCCATTCGCGCAGTACATCGCCCAGGCCTTTTTGACGCGGCCGGCCATCGCCGCCGATCATCACCAGATTGATCGAGGCGCTGGTTTCCAGCGAGGTTTGAGCCAGCAAGGCATGCATGAACTCGGTCTGGTCCTGATTCTTGGATTTCGGTTCCAGTACCAGCCGCACCGGCGCATCGCGGCCGGATTCGTCGCGCACCGCATCGAGCATCGAGAGGATGGTCTGTTTCTGCAGGAGTTGCTCCGGGCTCAGTGTTTTTTTGCCGAGGCGGATTTTCGGATTGGTCAGTTCTTCAATTTCTTCCAGCACTTTTTGCGATGAAATGCCGGGAGGCAGTTCGGTAACGACCGCTTGCCATTGGCCACGCGCCATGTCTTCGATTTTCCAGCAGGCGCGCACCTTCAGGCTGCCGCGTCCGCTTTGGTACATCTCGGAGATCGCTGCCGGCGAGCTGATGATCTGGCCGCCGCCCGGGAAATCCGGGCCGGGCATCAGCGCCATCAGTGCTTCATGCGACAGCTTGGGATCGCGGATCAGCGCGACCGCCGCTTTGGCCACTTCGCGCAGGTTGTGCGATGGAATTTCAGTTGCCATGCCCACTGCGATACCGGAAGCGCCGTTGAGCAGCGCGAACGGCAGACGTGCCGGCAGCAGTTTCGGTTCTTGCGTCGAGCCGTCGTAATTCGGCTGGAAATCGACGGTGCCCATATCGATTTCATCGAGCAGCAGTTTGGCAATCGGCATCAGGCGCGCTTCGGTGTAGCGCATGGCTGCCGCGCTGTCGCCGTCGCGTGAACCGAAATTACCCTGGCCGTCGATCAGCGGATAGCGCAAGGAGAAATCCTGCGCCATGCGCACCAGTGCATCGTAGACCGATTGATCGCCGTGCGGATGCAGCTTACCGAGTACTTCGCCGACCACCAGCGCCGATTTGCGCGGCTTGGCGGCGCCGCCCAGACCGAGTTCGTTCATCGCAAACAGAATGCGGCGCTGCACCGGTTTCTGGCCGTCGGCGACGTCCGGCAGCGCGCGGCCCTTGACCACCGAGATGGCGTAGTCGAGATAGGCGCGTTCGGCGAACGTGCTTAAGGTCAGTGTTTCGCCATCGGGGGCGGGCGGTTCGGGAGGGGCAAACAGATTGGCTTGTTCAGACATGAGGCGGTATGAGTTTTACGCTAAAAGGGAAATCGGGATGAAGGAAATGAATGTTAATCGTTGTTTTAATCGCTGTTCATGACGCCGATTGGATTCAGATGGTGCGGCCCTGGAATGACCATGGTGACGCGGGTTACGTTTGCGTCGGCGTCGTTCCAAGTCCCGTTCTGCTGGCGGGCGGCCAAGATGCCATCCTGACCGGGCGCATACAGTTGGTAAAACTGCGATACCAATTGAACGTAGTTGCGGGTTTCAGGAAACGGTGGAATTTGATTACCGTATTTCTGCACCGCGCCTTCACCGGCGTTGTAGGAGGCGATCACCAGTTCCGGCTGCTGCGGGAACATTT
>DATMOE010000426.1:0-5251 GCA_035568435.1 Herbaspirillum sp.
CCCTGCCTGCAAACCGTGCAGTCGCGCCACGGCCATGCCTGCTTCCAGGGTCTGCCGTGCCGGGAACCGCTGCGGCGCAGGCGCGCCAGGATTCGATTCGCTGCGCCCATAGACGAACAGTTCGACGCCCGCGGCACCATAAGCCGCCGCCAAGCGCGCATGATTAGCCGCGCCTTCATCGGCCATCGGCGATGTCGCCGGTAAGGCATCGTGCACGGCGAAATATTGCGTGTCATGAAAAATAGCCCGCAGGCAGCGTGCGGTCTGCGCGCTTTCAATCGAACGGTGCAATTTGCTGCTGAGATTGGCTATGGTGAAATGCGTGCGCCCATCGGCGCTGTCGGCAGCGGGACTGACGGTGGCGGCATTGGCCGCCCACATCGATGATGCCGACCAAGCCGAAGCCAGCAATTGCGGTGAAGTTTGCGCCGCCTTCTGCAATACCTGCGCATCGCTGCCGCTGAACCCCAGGCGGCGCAGCAGACCGAAATCGGGACGCAGTTGCGGCGGCAATACCGCCTGTGCAAAACCGCGTGCGGCCAAGGCCTGCATCTTCGCCAGTCCCTGCAAGGCGGCCTGCTTCGGATTGGCCGTGCTTTGCCGGTTGCGCGCGGAGGCGATATTGCCGTGCGATAGCCCGGCGTAGTTGTGCGTCGGGCCGACCAAGCCGTCGAAATTGATTTCACCCGCCTGCGCCGGCAATCGCTGCAGATCGTTCATGCAAGCGGCTCGTGATAGGCATTGTGCAATGCAACGCAACGCACGGCATCGCCCGGGATGCATTCGAGCAGTTGTTGCGCCTGCGGCGACAAACGCACGCGCGCGCTGCCCCGGCTTTGCGTCAGGACCGACGTGCTGACGATGACGCGAAAGCGTGACATGACGGTATTCGATATCAGCATCGGCAGCGCGTTCTGTGATGACGATGGCGCTGCCTCGTCATGGCTGCTTGCGCTTGGCTCATGCGCGTCGATTTGCGCCAAGCCGCTGTCGCGCACGACCCGCAGTTCCCGGCAGCGCGCCTGCAATACCGGGCCGGCATCGAAAATATCGACATAGCCTTCAAAATGCATGCCTTCCTGTTCCAGAATCCGCCGCGCCGGTGCGCTCGCCTGATGCTCTTTGCCGATCACGTTTTGCGCTTCCTGCGGCAGCAGTGCGACGTATAGGGGATAACGCGGCATCAGTTCGGCGATGAACGATTTCTGCTCCAGGCTGCTTAAATCGTCGGCCCGGTCGAATCCCATTTTAAAAAAGTGCCGGCCTAAACTCTCCCAGAACGGCGAAGTGCCGTCGGGAAGTTGAAAACCGCGCAGTTCTGCAATCAGCCGATCGGGAAACAGATGCGGATATTCGGCGATAAACAGCAGCCGGCTTTTCGAGAGCAGCTTGCTATTCTCGCCGTGCCGGTAATCCGGGTGCAAATACAGCGAACACAGTTCGCCGCTGCCGGTCAGGTCGCTGGCCAGATATAAGGTATCCATGCGCGAATACACGTCCAGCTCTTTGCTGGCATGCACCAGCGTGCCGATGCGATAGTTATAAAAACTCTGTTCCAGCCCGACCGCGGCCTTGATCGCGCAGACCCCCGCCAGCCGGTTCTGTAGCGTGTCTTCAAGCACAAACAGATAGTCGCGCCGCATCGGGGCTATCGCCGCTGCAAAGGAAGCACAGGCCGTTTCCAGTCTTGCCGCCAGCGCGTCGCGATCCGGCTTCAAGGTCGTCATACCGCCACCGGCCTGCTGCGCCAGCGCCAGCAAACCATCCAGATCGCGCCACTCTACTGCGCGCACTACCAGTCCATCCGTGGTTATGCGGGTTGCGCTCGGCTGCATAGATATTTCCCGTGAAATGGTCCGTAAATAATAATAATCTGTACTGCAGTCTTATCACGGATAAGGAGGAATCTTAAAATTTTCTTAAGGATTGTGCACATCAATCGATCTCGCCTATATTTTGCGAAGAGATCGCATTTTGCGTCTCGCCCAATCCATGGAGATCGTTATGAAAAAGCTATTACCGCTTGCCCTGCTATCCGTCGCCGCCTTTTTCAGCGGCACAGTGAGCGCCGCAGTTGCAGCCCCGGCCCAACAACCCGATGCCAACATTCCCGATTACACCGCCTACAAAACATGCCGCGAGAACGGCGGCTATGGAATGCAGCAGGCCGACGGCAGCGTATTATGCATTCCATTCGAAACACCAAAATAATGCAACGCTAAGCAACGCTAAGTAACGATAACGCAACACTAATGCAACAATAACGCAGGCGACTAAACCGCCTCGCCCGATGCCAGTCAGCGCTACGCCGACTGGCATTTTTTTTAATTTATCCTAATGCTGCTAGCCGATGTATTCTGCTGCATTGAATAGTTGATCGGATCATCTCTAGTGGGACCAGAAAGTGTGTTTGCAAGGCACATAAACATTTAAAAATATTGCCGCACGGTAAAATACTGCGCATCTTACTGGAGCACAAACATTGAAAACCGATCTGATTCACATCATCGGCGCCGTTTTATTCGGACTGGCGCTGATCCATACCTTCGCAGCAAAATCATTTGAAATACTGTCGCATCGGCATCCGCGCCATGCCGGTTTATTTCATCTGCTGGGCGAGGTTGAAGTGGTATTCGGGCTATGGGCATTCGTGCTGGTGGTCGCGATGGCGGTATTGTCCGGCTCCGCCGCAGCGATCGATTACGCTGAATCGCGCCAATATGCCGAGCCGCTGTTCGTGTTCACGGTGATGGTGGTGGCGGCTTCGCGTCCGGTGCTGGAAGCGGTACGCAGATTGATCGCGGTCATCGCCGGTGTGTTGCCGGTACGGACCAATCTGGCGCAAGTCTGGCTCGGATTGGCGCTGGTGCCGCTGGTCGGCTCGCTGATTACCGAACCCGCGGCGATGACGCTGGCCGCGCTGATTCTGGCGCCGCAGATATTCAGGCAAGGGATTCCCGAGTGGCTGAAATACGGTGCGTTGGGTGTGTTATTTGTCAATGTCTCGATCGGCGGCACGTTGACCTCGTATGCAGCACCGCCGGTTTTAATGGTGGCGAGCACTTGGCAATGGAGCACCGCTTTCATGGCCGCAACCTTCGGCTGGAAAGCCGGCCTCGCGGTGCTGATTAATGCCACTGCCATCGTGTTTTTATTGCGTTCCCATATTCCCGACAACGCACCCGGCGCCAGCGCCGCCTCGGACCAAGACACCCCCATTCCGCTACTGGTCACACTGATTCATTTTGCGTTTCTGGTGGCGGTGGTGCTGCTGGCGCACCATCCGGTGCTGTTTCTCGGCATTTTCCTGTTTTTTATCGGCTATACCCACGCCTATGCCAGTTATCAAAATCCGCTGATTATCAAGGAAGGTTTGCTGGTCGGATTTTTCCTGGCGGGATTGGTCGTGCTGGGCGGCATGCAGCAATGGTGGTTGCAGCCGATCGTCTCCAGTCTGCGCCCTACTGCGCTGTTTTTCGGCGCCCTCGGCCTCACCGCCATTACCGATAATGCCGCGCTGACTTATCTGGGTTCACTGATTGTCGGCATGACGGATCAGGCTAAATATATGCTGGTGGCCGGCGCCGTTGCCGGTGGCGGTCTGACCGTCATCGCTAATGCGCCCAATCCCGCCGGCGTAGCATTGCTGCGGCGCGGATTCAATGACGAATCGATCAGCGCCGCCGGCTTGCTGTTCGGCGCGTTGCCCCCTACCGTGGTCGCTGCACTATTCTTTTTCCTTTAGTTTTTTTAAGACTGCAATGAAAGATTGCGACTAAAGACTGAAATATTGCACTTTGGCATCCTGAATCTGTTGCTTGCGTATTTCACAATTCGCGGTCGAA
The DNA here is from genome assembly GCA_035568435.1 of Herbaspirillum sp. Lineage (GTDB taxonomy): Bacteria > Pseudomonadota > Gammaproteobacteria > Burkholderiales > Burkholderiaceae_D > Herbaspirillum. The sequence goes on from DATMOE010000426.1 coordinate 3,846, forward strand.
AGATATTGATTGATTGCATCGAGAAATGCGCGGGTGCGGCGCGGCATCAGGCGGCGGTCCGGGAAAACCGCCCAGGCGCTATTGTCCGGCAGTTTCCAGTCCGGTAATACCGGCAGCAGGTCGCCCTCGCGCAGATAATGCTCCGCAAATTCATCGGAGATGGCGACCACGCCAGCGCCGGCGCATGCCAAGCGTAACAATACCCCGGGCGAATTGACGATTGCGCGCGCCGGCGGCAGACCTTCCCAGTGTTCCTCGCCACGCGTCAAATGCCACGCTTGCGGCTTGCCGTTTCTGGCCAGTATCAGCAAACCATCGTGCTGCATCAGTTCCGACGGCGACTGCGGCATGCCGCGGCGCGCAATATAGGCCGGCGATGCATACAGGCTGTTGCTGAAATTAAGAATTTTGCGCGCCACCAGCGATGCATCGTCGAGCGTGCCGCCGGCTCTGATCGCCAAATCGAAGTTTTCGCCAATCAGATCGACCCTGCGGGCCGACAAATCCATCTCTAAAATCACCGCCGGATAGTCGATTGTGAATTGCGCCAACATCGGCGCCAGGAGATCGGAGGCCAGATCATGCGGCATCGAAATCCGCAAACGGCCGCTAGGCTCAAGTTGCCGGTGATGCGCCAGAGAGGTGGCCGACTCGACCTCCGCGGCCACTTGATGCGCGTGCTCCAGCACGCTGTTGCCAAAATCGGTCACATGCAGCTTGCGTGTTGTGCGCAGCAACAGGCGCTCGCCCAGCGCCGTTTCCAATAAGGCGATCCTGCGTGAAACGGTCGATTTTGGTAGCCCGAGCCGCTCCGCCGCACGGTTGAAACTGCCTTCATCGACCACTTTGGCAAACAATAAAAGGTCATTCGCTTCTGCTTTCATAGCATTCCTTTATCCCGTTGATGGGACAATGATATCCACTTTTATGGCTTCCGGGATATTGTCGAGACAACTACACTGCATTGTCGCTATCTCACGTTGTCAACTAATTGGAAGCCAATATCATGAAAATTCTGCAAATCAACTCCAGCGCCCGCTCCGAAGGTGCTATGTCCACCCGCATAGCCAACGATATTGTGGCGCGTCTGCGCGCCAAACATAGCAACAGCACATTTGTGCTGCGCGATCTGGCGGTGACACCGCATCCGACCCTGGACGGCGTGGCATTACAGGCCTTGTTTACCAAACCGGAAGATCGCACTGCCGCACAAGCCGCCCGCGTGGCGCTGGACGATGCGCTGATTGCTGAAATAAAGGCGGCCGATGTCGTGGTGTTGGGCGTACCGATGTATAACTTCGGTGTGTCTGTACAACTGAAAAACTGGATCGATGCCATCGCACGCGCGCAAGTCACGTTCCGTTATACCGCGACCGGACCGGAAGGCCTGCTGACAGGCAAGAAGA
>DATMOE010000427.1:0-15093 GCA_035568435.1 Herbaspirillum sp.
ATGGCCAGCACGCGTGGTTCGATGCGATCGTGACCGAACCAGATCAGTAGCGGATAGAGCAGTGTGATCAGTACGGTGAAAACCGTCGAGAGGGAGGGGGCGGGGCGCTTTATGTCGACTTCTCCTCCAGCAGCACAGTCAGCACGCCGACCACGTCGCGTACGGTGCGAACGCTGCGGAAGACTTCGGGCTGAATGCGTTTGCCGGTCATTTGGTTGAGTTTGACGACGATATCGACGGCATCGATGGAGTCGATATCGAGGTCGGTATATAAATTCGCTTCCGGCGTAATCGCGGCGGCATCGATTTCGAACATTTCTTGCAGCAGCGTGCTGACCCAGGCGGTAATGTCGGCCTGGCTCATTTGGGCGTTTAGCTTGGCATTCAATGGATGGTTGCCTGGATTGTTGCTTGGATTGCTGATAGGGGTGTTGAGCGTAGTCATGGCGTTTCCTTGCGCTGTTCGGCCAGCATCGCGACGAGTGTCGCAACCGAGTGGAAATGACGACGTGTTTCTTCCGAATTGGCCGACAAAGTGATGCCGTAGCGTTTTTGCAGTGCGACGCCGAGTTCCAAGGCATCGATCGAGTCGAGGCCGAGGCCGTCGCCGAACAAGGGCGCATCAGTCGCGATATCGGCTGTTTGCATATCTTCCAATTGCAATACATCGATAATCAATTGTTTTATTTCATTTTCAAACTGCTGCATGGCCGAGTGTCGCTTTCATAAAATAATTTTGTAGATATTCGGTCAAGTGCCGGGCGGCGAGTGTTTCGCTGACGCCATTTTGTAAAAATTCATCGATGGCGATGTCCTCCTGTACTGCGATGGTGAAGCGGGCTACGGTGGGTGGTACTTTCCACCATTTATTGCCTTTGCCCAGTGTCGGCGGCCGGCAGCGGATTAACACCGGCGTAATGTTGCAGCGGCTGCGCACGGCGACATTGGCGGCGCCGCGTTTGAATTGCATCTTGCCGTCGGGAGGGGTACGTGTGCCTTCGGGAAAAACAATCAGATTATTCCGGTTTGCCAGCGAGGTGAGGCAATCGTCGATCAGGCCCGGGCCGTTTTGATTGCTGATATAGGCAGCCGAGCGTACCGGGCCGCGCGTGACAGGGTGGTTCCATAGTGATTGCTTGACGATGCAATCGGCATGCCTGACGAAGGCCATCAGAAAGACCGTATCGATGAGCGTCGGATGATTGGCCAGAATCAATAAACCCTTGCGTTGCAGGCGCTCCAGGCCGCTGGTTTCGTAACGCAGCACGCCCAGAAAATGCATTATTTTGACGAAGCAGAGAAATGCCAGGCGGATGATGCTGCGCGCCAGACTGATCTTGCGCAGGCGGTTCTGAATGGCGAGGTTCAGCACGGGGAATACCAGCATGCGCAGTAACAGGCCGCCGAGTCCGAACAGAAAAAAGCTGAAACCGGTGCCGGCAATGCGCACGTAGCGATTGATGCGTTGGAATAGTCGTCTTGGGAATCGCTGCGTTTTAGTCATGGCGGCTCCAGATCCAGTGGCGATTGCCGGCAGTGCGCTGCAAGCCGGGATCGCCGCGCAGAAAAAAGCGCATGACTTGCAATCCGCCGGGTTCGGTTATTGGTTCGGCTATAGGTTCGGTTATTTCTTGCACATTCTGGCGATCCTGCCGGTCGGTACAGAGGGACCAGCGCAGGCTGATGGTGTCTGTCGGTGCGGTTGGTGTTGTCTGTGCTGCCTGCACTAGCCAGGCCCAGCCGAAAGATTGCTCGTCGCAGTCGGTAAATTGGCTGAACGCCTCGGGCAGCGGGCCGTCGGAGGCCACCAGCAGTACCGCATTCGCGCCGTCGGCCAACAGACTGCAGGCTTCGATTGCGGCATGCTCGATGGTGCTGTGGCCGGCTGCCAGGGCCACGCTGTTGGCATGATCGTGACGGGCAATCGAAAACAGGCCGCCGGTTGCGTTATGCACAGAGAGGCTGAAGGCGGTCGGCGATAAGGGTAATTTTTGGGCCAGATCGATCAATAGTTCCGAGGAACGGCCGCATTCGCCGTGGCGGGAACAAAATACGATCGGAATATCGGTGCGGTCGGCGGCGGCGCTGATGGCACGATAAGCGGCATTGAGCGCCATTCTGCCGGGCAGGCTGGCGCGGCGGCGCAACATTGCGGGCATGGCCGGTAAGGGCGGCTCGCCACTCTGCGGTGCGCTATCGCTACGGGGACTGCCATTGGCCCATGCCGTCCATGCATCCGGTGTTTCGAGACCGGGCGCCCATGCCGCATGCGCTAGCACGCTGAAGCGAACTTCATTGATGGCCGAAGGCGAAGGGCGAGAGGAGGGGATGTTCTCAATCACGCTATGCTTCCTGAGCTTGATGAGCCGCTGGCGCAAGGGCAGTCGTTTGATTGGGTGGCGCAAAAATTTCTAAACATAATGAGTTTAATGCTGGTGATCCGGGACAAATCTCCCCAATACTCCCTGAGCCGGTCTCGAAGTGAGGCGATTATAAGGGAGTTTATGCACTCTTTAGAGGCATGGGCAGGTGCCTAAACAGATAATTCAATAATGATGCATTATCGCGACGAAAGTGACCAATTTGTCGTGACAATGCGCCTTATTCCCGTATTTCCGTCTTTTCTCGCTTTCTATTAGGGCAGGAAGAGCGCGGTGGACGACGAGAATTGCTTGAGTAGACCGTCGGACACGATTTTTCGTTTCATATGAAAGATATCGGCGTGATATGTCAATAATAAGAATTTCCTGATAGAAATAAATTCAGGGCGTCAGGCGGGCTGAATTTCACAACAGCACACTAGGCTAGGTTCGCCATTTCGTTGACCAGCAGAACTTCGAATTCTGCGATCGGTACCGGGTGGCTGAATAGATAGCCCTGATACAGCGGGCAGCCGTGTTCCCGCAGGAACTGGTGCTGCTCGATACTTTCGACGCCTTCGGCGATGACTTCCAGTCCCAGGCTGCGGGCCAACGCGACAATCATGATTGCAATCGCAGCATCGTTGCTGTCGGTCAATACATCGCGGATGAAGGATTGATCGATTTTCAATTGTTTCAGCGGCAGCCGTTTCAGATACGAGAGCGAGGAGTAGCCGGTGCCGAAATCGTCCAGCGAAAATTCAACGCCCTGCGCTCGGAGTGAGTGCATCTTGGCGGCGGCGATTTCCATGTCGGTCACAAACAGACTTTCGGTCAGCTCCAGTTTCAGGCGGTAGGGGTTGGCGCCGGTCTGTTGCAGCACCTCTAGCAGAATGCCGACGAAGTGCGGATGCTGGAACTGGCGCGCGCTGACATTGACCGAAATCGATAACGCCGCAGTGTGGGGATTGCGCGCCCATAAAGCCAATTGCCGGCAGGCAGTATTCAGTACCCACAGGCCGATCGGGAAGATCAGCCCGGAGTCTTCGGCCAGCAGTATGAATTCGGCCGGCGAAACCAGGCCATGTTGAGGATGTCGCCAGCGGATCAGCGCTTCGGCGCCTTTGATTTGACCTTCGCTATCGATCTGAGGCTGGTAGTGCAATATGAATTCATCGCGTGCGAGGCCGCCGCGCAGGTCCGTTTCCAGTAACGCGCGGCGCGATACGGCCGCTTGCATGGCCGGACTGAAGAAGCGCATCGCATTGCGGCCGGCGGCTTTGGCCTGATACATCGCCATGTCGGCGCGCTTGAGCAATTCGCTGACTTGATCCTGATTGTTGTAAAACAGGGTAATGCCGATGCTGGCGCTGGTGTGGTACAGCGCACCGTCGATGTCGTAGGGCTGGCTCAGCGCCGTCAGGATTTTCTCGCCGACGGTATATATCTGGCTGCCGGCGGTTTGTTCCTGATCGGCCAGATCTTCCAGCATCATCACGAATTCGTCGCCGCCCAGACGCGCCACGGTATCGACGCGGCGGGCATTGGCCTGCAGGCGCGAGGCCACTTCCTGCAGCAATAGATCGCCTTTGTCGTGCCCCAAGGTGTCGTTGAGTGTTTTGAAATTGTCGAGATCGATCAGTAGCAGCGCGCCGGGACGATTGTTGCGTGAACTGCGTTCCAGCGCACTGGCCAGCCGGTCTTGCAGATAGAGGCGGTTCGGTAATCCGGTGATGCTGTCGTAATACGCCAGATAGTGGATTTTCCGTTCGTTGATTTTGCGGTTTGAAATATTGGTATTGATTTCGAAAATCGATTGCGATTCCGTGTCCTCGCCGGACATGAGCGTCCAATGGGCTTCGATGGTGAAGAGACTGCCGTTTTTGTGGCGTTGCTCGATTTCGCCGCGCCATTCGCCCTCTTTGAGTACGGCATCGGTAGCGTGATCGCTGACCGCGACATCGCCGCTCAGGAGCCCCGAAATTTCCTGGCCTATGGCTTCTTCGGCCGACCAGCCGTACAGCCGTTCGGCGCCTTTATTCCAGTAAACGATTTTGTGCGTCAGCGTGCGCACGATGATGGCATCGCGCGCTTTATCGAGCAGCGCAGCTTGATTGCGAATGTGCATTTCGGAGCGGCGCTGGCGCACCAGGATGGTGGCCAGAATGCCGCAAAATAACCAGACGAATACGGTTTCCAGCGCGGCTTCCAAATACAGATCGCGCCCCTGTCGGTGTGCATTAGCCAGAACTTCCGCTTCGACCGTGCCGATAAGAACGGCCAGATGGTAGTCGGCCAGTACGCGGCCGCTGACAAATCTGGCGGCGCCGGCGAAGCTTGTTTGCGTGCTGAAACCGTTACCCGGCGCATTGTGGATTTGCGTCAGCAGATCCGTATTATGGATTTCTGTATCGGGATGGCTGTAGATCCCGATGCGGCGCGCCAGGATGGCGCCGTCGCCGCTGGTGAGTAGCGAAATGACGGCGCTTGGACCGAGGTGGGGTTTTTCGTACAAATCAGTGAAGACACGCGGATCGATACCGATGACGACCACGCCGTTGAATGCGCCGTCGGGTTTGTCGATGCGGCGCGTGAATAGGATGACCTGGCTGCCGGAAAAGCGGCCGAGGCGCGGTTTGCTGATCGCCAGGCGGTTGCCGGTGTTGTGCATGTGCTCTTGAAAATAATCGAGATCGCGCAGATTGTAGGGCGGTATCGGCCGGGTTGAGGCGACTACGTCGCCGTTGGCGTTGGCGACGCTGGCAAAGGTGACCATTTTGGTGTCGATGATGTTGCCTGCCAGCAGGCGGCCGACAATGGCGCTGCTGCCATTTTGCTGAACTTGATCTTTAATAATCAGCAGTAGCTGATCGATATTTTTGATGATGCGGATGGTTTGTTCTTCCAGCGCCAGCACAAGATTTTCATTTTTTGAGATCTCGGCTTTTACCGCTGCGGATGCTTCGTCCCGCACATGGCCTATCGCATAGCCCCAGATGCTGGCGCTTAAAAGTAATCCGATCAATGCGATAGCCACAGAGCCGGATGGGATGTTGGCTTTGATCTTTCTTAGCATGAAAAATTTCCGTTTTGGCTGCGATCTGGCCGACGTCGGACACCGGATTGATGTCCGTAAAAATGAACGTAAGAATCACTGGCTACTGTAACGATTATGCAAAGATTGATGTGTTGATGGAAACGCTATCCCCTTAACTATTATTAGAACTCATATTATTTCTGTACTGCGTTTCTGCACTGCGTTTTCCCGTCGCGTTAATACTGAACCGCGTTTTTAGTGCAACGAAAATCGAGAATACATTATTGCAATGCTTACGGGCAAGTAAAGTATTGAATAGCGCAATGAAAAAAATTCAGGCGCTATTGAAGGGTTGCAGATGATGCAATGATGCGTTTCTATTTTGCGGTCGGCATCGCGAATTCGGCGCCTTTGGTGATGCTTTCCGGCCAGCGCTGCATGATGGATTTTTGCTTGGTATAGAAACGCAGGCCTTCTTCGCCGTAGGCATGGGTGTCGCCGAACAGACTTTTCTTCCAGCCGCCGAAACCTTGCCATGCCATCGGCACCGGAATCGGTACATTGATGCCGACCATGCCGACCTGAATGCGGCGGCCGAATTCGCGGGCGACGTGGCCGTCGCGTGTGAAGCAACTGACACCGTTGCCGAATTCGTGGGCGTTGATCAGATCGATCGCCTGACCCAGATCGGCCACGCGCACGCAGCTCAGCACCGGGCCGAAGATTTCTTCTTGATAGATGCGCATGGCCGGCGTGACGCGATCGAATAAAGTGCCGCCGGTCCAGAAGCCGTTTTCGCAACCTGGGCCGGCATCGGCGCCCTTGAAACGACGTCCGTCGACCAGTAATTGCGCGCCTTCTTTGACGCCGGCATCGATGTAGTTGTGGATGCGCGCCAGCGCCGCGCTGGTGACGATAGGGCCCATTTCGGCGTCGGCTTCGATGCCGTTTTTGATCTTCAATGTTCTGGCGCGTTCAGCGAGCATCGGCAGCAAGCGATCGGCGGCATCGCCCACCAGTACCGCCACCGAAATGGCCATGCAACGCTCGCCGGCCGAACCGTAGGCCGCGCCGATCAATGCATCGACGGCCTGCTCCAGATCGGCATCCGGCATGACCACCATGTGATTTTTGGCGCCGCCCAATGCCTGCACGCGTTTGCCATGGCGCGCGCCGGTTTCGTAAATGGCATTGGCGATCGGCGTGGAGCCGACAAACGAGATGGCGCGCACATCGGGATGCACCAGCAGTGCATCGACGGTTTCCTTGTCGCCTTGCAGCACATTGAAAACGCCATCCGGCAAACCGGCCTGTTTCAGCAGATCGGCCATGATCAGCGATGCGCCGGGGTCGAGCGGACTGGGTTTGAGGATGAAGGTATTGCCGGCTGCGATTGCCAGCGGAAACATCCACATCGGCACCATCACCGGGAAATTGAACGGCGTGATGCCGGCCACCACGCCCAGCGGCTGACGCAGCGTCCAGTTATCCATGCCGGTTGAGACCTGATCGCTGAAATCGCCTTTCAGAAGCTGCGCAATGCCGCAGGCGAATTCGACAATATCGATACCGCGCGCGACTTCGCCCTGCGCGTCGCTAAAGACTTTGCCGTGTTCGGCGGTGATGCAGTGCGCCAGTTCGTCCTTATGCCGATTCAGTAGTTCCAGAAAACGGAACATGATCCGCGCGCGCCGTATCGGCGGTGTATCGGCCCATTGCGGAAATGCCGCTTGTGCCGCGGCCACGGCCCGTTCCACCTCGCCGGCGCCGGCCAGCAGCACTTCGCCGCTGATGGCGCCGGTGGCCGGATTGAAGACATTCTGTTTGCGGTTTTGGGTGAGCGGATTACGCTGACCATTGATCCAATGGGGAATGATGGCGGGATGCGAGGAAGAATGTGATGTGGTCATGGCGGCTGTCTCCGTATATTTGTAATGGCGACAGTATAAGGTGCTGAGGATTTTTTGGCGTGCATGTCGACGCCTGCGGTTTGCAACAGCTTGCAGGCAAAACTTGTTCGGTTAACCGTAATTAATAAGCGAGCCCCAACCGCCGATACAAAAATCCCAACACAAATAACGGCCCAATCAGCAGAAACCGCACGTCATCAAAAAAAGACGGTTTCTTGCCTTCGATTTTATGTCCGATAAATTGCCCTATCCATGCGATCACGAACACCGCGATCGACAGCGGCAACACCAGCCCCGGCGGCAGTGCATACAACACCGCCAGCATGGCGCCGGACATGAGCAGCATGCCGATGGCGAACGATGGCGACAGGCGGAAGTAATACAGCAAAGACGCCAGCACAATCGCCGCCGCAGCCAGCGGATGGATGCTCCAGATCAAGCCCAGCAGCGCCAATACAATGGCCGGCACGCAAATGAAATGGATGATTTCATTTTTCGGATTGAGATGGCTGTCGGCGTATTTGGCGAGCAGAGTATCGATGGGTCTGCCGGGAATAGGATGCGGATTCGGGTCCATGACGGTCTCCATTTAAGACATACCTACATCTTCATCCCATCCATTTTGTCGAACGTCATCGCCCCGGGCTTCTCTACCGTTACGATGACTTTTATAGCGCCGGCCTTTTCGAAAGAAAGTGTCAGCGGGAACGTTGATTTGTAGGTCAGCGGGTTTTTCAAATCAAGCAGCATTACATGGCGTGCGGTCGGTTTCAGGGCGACACGTGCGTGGGCTGGGATGTCGACCTTGTCCAGCGGCGACATTTCCGTCATCCCCTGCGCGTCTACCGTGTTCTCATGCACTTGTGCCGATTGACTGACTGCGCTGGTGATGGAAATGAGTTTGTCGTTCGTAGCACCGTTGTTGATGATGGTCAGATAGACGACGCCGGTGCTGCTTCCTTTTGCCGTCGCTCGCGCCCACGGATGTTCGATCGTCACGTCGCCCGCCGTGAAGGATTGGGAATGCGACAACGCCGCATTCAAGAGCAGACCGAGCATCAAAACGATACGCAGCATTCGCATGGCAACTCTCCCTGGGATTTGATCTTCGAATTTAATTTCCGAATTTAATTTTCGGTTACGAACCGTGCTGCTTGCTGATCAGTTCCAGCATTTTCGAGGCGATCATGTAAGCATCGCTCATGTGGCTGAACGTGACTTGGTATTGGCCTTCTGGATTGATCACAAATATGTTCGACGTATGTTTGAAAGAGTAACTTCCGTCACTCTTTAAAATCTTGTCAAAGCGGATGCCGTAGTTTGCGGCAACGCTTGCGACCTGCTGTGGCGTGCCGCCCAGACCAAGCAGACGATCGTCGAACTGGGCAACGAAGTCGCGCAAATATTGGCCCTTGTCGCGTTCGGGATCGATGGTAATGAAGATCGGCTGTACGCGTTTTGCCTCGGGTCCGATTTGCCGCAAGGCGTCGATCATCTCTTCGAGTTCTGTCGGACAAAGGTCGGCGCAGTGCGAATAGCCGAAGTAGATCAACATCCACTTACCCTTGAAGTCGGTACTGCGGACGACTTTTCCGGTCGGGTCGCTCAATGCGAACGGCGCCCCCAAAGCTTCCTGAGCGCTGGCATTGGGTAATTTGAACGATACCGCCAGCAGGAAGGTGGCGAGCAGAACCAGAACTTTTAGCATCCGCGCGTGAGCAACTGTGATTGTCATGTCTGCACTCTTCATTATTCATTCCCCAAGGTGGCGAGAGAGTGGGGCCGCATGGGTCCCACTCTCTCGTGTCGTGGGCTGCCAGTCGGGTTTAACTGTTGCCGGCGACAATCGCGAGCAGGTAAGGCTCGTTGCCGACGCCGGTTACGGTGCCGGTCACTTTCAATGTCTGCAGATCGACGACCCAGAGCGTGCCACCGGCTTTGACATTCGGTTCGCCGCCGGCGACGATCGCATAGCGACCGTCAGGCGTTACGGCGACTGCGCGCGGGCGAGGCTTTATGCCCGAGGGGCCCGCTGGCAGTTGCAGAGGGATCCGGGCGATCTCGGGGTGCTGATCGCCAGCTACCGCTTTCTTGACGTCGACGATAGACAGATTGGCCGTAAGATCATTGGCGACGACGATACGCGATCCATCAGGGGTGAAGCTTAGGCTGAATGGATGGCTTTCCCCATTTGGATCGTCCGTTCCGACCAGCACGCGCGCGATCTCCGCCTTCGGCGATTTGGCGACGGCCTTGTCGACATCAATCAGCGAAATGAACCGCCCCGCCTCGTCATTTTCATCGTTGTCGCGATTGGTCAGGGCGATCAGGCTGCCATCAGGGCTTGCCACGATCGCCCATGGGCCACGTTCCACTGGAATGCGGAACGTTTCCCAATCCGGTGCGCCGCTGATCGCCTTCGCAACATTGATCACAGAGACATCATGCGTGCCTTCATTGGCGGTGAATACGTACCCGCCGTGTCGCGGCGTATAAGCCATTCCGTTGGGGTCCGCAAAGCATCCCCAGTTGGGGTCCGGCGAAATGTGCGGCACGAGGGCTGGATTGAGGTAGATTTCATCGCAGGAATGTCCCGCGGTCTGCGGTATGTGCCCGCCGGTCCCTCTGGCTAGCGATATGACGCGTTCCAGGCGCTTGCTCGTTAAGTTGATAATGCCTATCTCATTGGCGCCATCCTCGTTGCCCACCCCCTCCGAATTGGCGACCATTGCATATTTGCCGTCCGGTGTAATGACGATGCCTGCCGGCCCGTTGCCGCCCGAGAAATAAATCGCGTCGATGGCCTTCGTGGTGTTGTTATTGGCGGGGTTGAGGGTTTTCTTCAAGTCCAGAACGGTGAGCGCCCCCGGATAGCCGTGGGGCATTCCCGATTCGACATCTGCCGGCCTCGAGATGCCCGTATGATCCGAAACATAGGCCTTCCCGCCCGGACCGATCACGATGTTATTGGGAAGCGCTTCCCCCGGCACCTGTGTGACGCCGATATATTTCGCGTCGATCCGCGACGGCTCGATGGCTGAGACATCCGGCGAAACGCGTACCCGGCTGATAATCGCCTTTTGGGTTCCATTATTTGCCGGATCCATCGCCTTGCTAAGGTCGACGACAATCACGCGCGGGTCGCGGCGACCGGTAATCAAGGCGTAGGGACCGTCTGCATAGGCGATTGCTGGCGCGGCAACCACGATCCCCGCCACTAGAACTTGCATCATTCTCAACTTGAACATGTTTTTACACTCCCTGGAGTCATTCGGAAACCCGAATCGGGCTTAGTTTTTTGAAGCAATTGGGTTGCACTGCTATTGCGTGCCTTTGAGAAGAGATAGGCACGGCCGAACAGAAACCGGACCGGAATGACGGCCAGAAAAGAATGCCGATCCGTGTTGGCGGCAGAATCGCGACAAACGAGAAATTCGCTTTCCGCCGCATTTCGTGCAATCTGAGTGTCGTCTAAGTGCTGGGTACGAACAGGAAAATCGACGACGACAACTCGGGCATCATCGAGATGAAGCGTATGGTTGTTTGTTCATTGTGGTCTCCTATATTTTTTATTAAAAAATACTTAGTTATATTTATATTTAGTTATGTTTTTAATTGTGTCGAAATGTTGCTGCGCTATCGACGATGCACCATATTTCACGGCTGTGGTTTTGTCAAACGTTTATTTTTAGTGACGGCGGGTGTCAACGGCGGGTCAGCCGGAGGCAATGGATTTGGCACGAATGCGCGGACAGTGCCGGAGGAGCGAGGCGTTTAAAGCTTTCTTTAATATGGTGTTTTGTATTAAAGCATTCTTTAATATCGGCGCAAGTTATTAAAGCAACGTTTAATAATTGTGATGAGACTCTTGGAAATTTTGGCCCGGGGCAAAATGCCAGGACAATCCAGGACAAAAGGAAGGGTACGAAGAGGTATTGCTAGAGGTAACTGCTAGTAGTACTTTTTTAACGCTGGAAATAAAAAACTCACCTAATCTAGGTGAGTGATCTATTAAAAGCTAGTGGTGCCGGGAGCCGGAATCGAACCGGCACGCCTTTCAGCGCGGGATTTTGAGTCCCGTGCGTCTACCTATTCCGCCATCCCGGCAACGCGTCGGCTATTATGTCCGATTTCGAGAAACGCGGCAACAACATTACAAGAAAATTAACGCGCGCGGTCGAGTCGCAGTTTTCTGCGTCAAGGGAATGCTTCAGCACACGACAGAATTTTCCCAAGATCGCTGCCGTCGTAGCCGGCTAGTCCGTTAATGACTTCGCGAAAGGGCGCCGATTGCAAGATGTCGATGACCGGGCGTACCAGCGGGTCTTCCAATGCGCTGCTTTTGATGGCGAAAAAATAGCGCTCGCGTACCAGTGGAATGAATCCCAGACCGAAACGATGCGCGGCTGTCTGTACGCCGAAACCGACATCGGCCATGCCGCTGGCAATGAACGCGGCGACCGCGGAATGGGTGAATTCGGAGGTGTCGAAGCCGGTAATTTTTTTGAGAGGAATGCCGGCGTCGGCCAGCATCAACTCCAGCAGCATGCGGGTGCCGGAGCCGATCTGGCGGCCGACAAAATGCAGATCGCTGCGCAGAAGGTCGGCCAAGCCTTTGATATTTTTCGGATTGCCCGGCGCAACAAATAATCCTTGGCTCCGTACCGTCAGGTGAATCAGGCAATCGCTACGGTTATTCAGCCATTTTTTATAATGCGCAAATGCTGGCCGTTCGAACTTTCCCAGCGGCACGTGAAAACCGGCCAGATCGCATTCGCCGCGCGAAAAGGCGGCAACCGCGTCGGTGCTGGGACGGTAGCGTAATTCCAGCGGTTGCCGGATAGCATTGATTTGCTTGAGTAATTCCGCTACCGCAAAACCATGGCTGGCATTGATGCGCACGACCTTCGATTTGCCTTCCACCAGGGCGTCTAATTCGGTCTCCAGTTCCGATGCCAGGCTTTCCAATGTAGGCGACAGGCGCGCTGCAATCAGGCGATCGGCCCAGAGGAGTTTTTCCGCCAGCGGCGTCAGTGTGGTGCCGCGTCCGCGCCCGCTGCTGATCAGCGGTCCGCCAAATAAATGCTCGACATCGCGCAGTGCGCCCCATGCATAGCGATAAGATATACCGATGGTTTTTGCCGCCCGCGCAATGGAACCGCTGTGCTCGATTGCCGTCAGCAATGCCAGCAGGCTGCTGGTGTCCACGGCAGTCTGGCTGTCATGGCGGATTTCCCAGTGGGGTTTGATGATTACATTAAACATATATGCAAAATATAACATATTGAATATGTATTACTAAGGTGTTATTTTTTTGGTAGTTCTAAAAATAAGCCCTAAATATATGTAGAGAAAAGCATATATAAGGGGCCGCGGTTTAGCAGATAGACTGGTGCCGCCGGCAACCTTGGCGATGCATCGGATATCCCGAATTAGGCATTACAGTTTATTGGCAGGAGATTTGATGCAACAAGTTTTAGAGAAACCGTCGAAACCGGATGAGGCGGCGCGACCGTTCGATGAGGCGCGCATTTTGGCCATCATTGCCGGACAAAAAAATCTTGCCGGACCGATGCTGCCTGTCTTGCACGCAATTCAGGATGCGCTTGGTTATATACCGGCCGAAGCAGTGCCGTTGATTGCGCTGGAGCTCAATCTTTCCCGTGCCGAAGTGCACGGCGTTATTTCCTATTACCACCATTTCCGTCAACATCCGGCCGGCCGGCACGTGGTGCAGATATGCCGTGCCGAGGCATGCCAGGCGCGCGGTTGCGATGCGCTGGTGGCGCATGCGCAGACGGCGCTGGGTTGCGGTTTTCATGAAACCACGGCCGATGGCCAGTTCACGCTGGAGCCGGTGTTTTGCCTCGGCCAATGCGCCAGCGGCCCCAACATCATGCTCGACGATAAGCTGTATGCGCGGGTGACGGACGATAAACTAAACCGGCTGCTGGACGCCAAGCGAGGCGCAGCATGAATGATTCAATGACAAGCAAAAGCATCACCATTTACGTGCCGCGCGATTCGACCGCGCTGGCGCTGGGCGCGGATGAAACCGCAGCGGCCATCAGCGCCGAAGCGCAGCGGCGCGGCATCGAGATTCAATTGGTCCGCAACGGTTCACGCGGCATGTTCTGGCTGGAGCCGCTGGTGGAAGTGGCGACCCCGGCCGGCCGCATCGCGTACGGCCCGGTGGAAGAGGGCGATGTGGCGGCGCTGTTCGATGCCGGCTTCACCACCGGCGGCGCGCATGCGCTGGCGCACGGCCTGACCGAAGAACTGCCTTATTTGAAGAACCAGGAGCGCCTGACCTTTGCGCGCATCGGCATCACCGATCCGGTCTCGCTGGACGATTATCTGGAACATGAAGGCTATCTGGGCTTGCAAAAGGCCTTGGCGATGGCGCCGGCCGAGATCGTGCAGCAAGTCACCGATTCCGGTTTGCGCGGGCGCGGCGGTGCGGCGTTCCCGACCGGCATCAAATGGAAGACCGTGCTGGGCGCGGTGGCGGCGCAAAAATACATCGTCTGCAATGCCGACGAAGGCGATTCGGGCACCTTCTCGGACCGCATGGTGATGGAGGACGATCCCTTCATGCTGATCGAAGGCATGACCATTGCCGGGCTGGCCGTGGGTGCGACCTATGGCTATATCTATGTGCGCTCCGAGTATCCGCATGCGATTGCGGTGCTCAATGAAGCCATCGCGATTGCCACCGCACGCGGCTTTCTGGGCAACAATATTCTCGGTTTCGGCAAAGACTTCCAGCTGGAAGTGCGCAAGGGCGCGGGCGCCTATGTCTGCGGCGAAGAAACGGCGCTGCTGGAAAGTCTGGAAGGCAAGCGCGGCATCGTGCGCGCCAAGCCGCCGCTGCCGGCGCTGGAAGGTTTATTCGGTTTGCCGACGGTGATCAACAATGTGATTTCGCTGGCATCGGTGCCGATCGTGCTGGCGCGTGGCGCGGCGTTTTATCAACACCATGGCATGGGCCGTTCGCGCGGCAGCTTGCCGATGCAATTGGCCGGCAATCTGCGCTACGGCGGTCTGGTGGAGAAAGCGTTCGGCGTGACTTTGCGGGAATTGTTGTACGATTTTGGCGGCGGCAGCGCCTCGGGGCGGCCGATCCGGGCGGTGCAGGTAGGCGGTCCGTTAGGGCCGTATCTGCCGGAATCGCTGTTCGATACGCTGGTCGATTACGAAGCCTTTGCGGCGGTGGGTGGCACCGTGGGCCACGGCGGCATTGTGGCTTTTGACGACACGGTCGACATGGCGCAGCAGGCGCGTTATGCGATGGAATTCTGCGTTGAAGAATCCTGCGGCAAATGCACCCCGTGCCGCATCGGTTCGACCCGCGGCGTGGAAACCATCGACAAGATTATTACGGCAGGCACCGATGGCGCAGGCCGCGAGCAGCAGATTCATCTGTTGCGCAATCTGTGCGACACCATGATCAACGGCTCGCTGTGCGCCATGGGTAGCATGACGCCGTTGCCGGTGTTGTCGGCGTTGAACCATTTTGCGGACGATTTTAAAGAAAAGATTTGATGATTTGAGGCCGGTGGTAACCCTTCGACACGGCCAACGTATCAACATTAGAAAGACAGACATCATGAACCAACTCAACGATCTCGATTACGGCACGCCCGCACGCACCTCCGAACGTCTCATCACCCTCGAAATCGACGGTGTGGCAGTGACCGTGCCCGCCGGCACGTCGGTGATGCGGGCGGCCACAGAGGCCGGCGTCAACGTTCCCAAACTATGCGCCACCGATAGCCTGGAGCCG
>DATMOE010000428.1:0-17158 GCA_035568435.1 Herbaspirillum sp.
CCTCGGCGCGACGCGTGTACTGCCGCTGGAAAATTTTTATCTAGCTTATCAAAAACAGGATTTGCGCAGCGATGAAGTGGTGCAGGCAGTGCGGATTCCCTTGCCTTGCAACACCGGCAGCGGGCCGCAGCCTCTTTTGCGAACCTACAAACTCTCAAAACGTTTCGATCAGGATATTTCCGCCGTATGCGCCGCTTTCGCGCTGACGTTCGACGACGGTAAAGTCGCCGCTGCGCGCATTGTCTTCGGCGGTATGGCCGCAACGCCGCAACGCGCCCCAGCAGCCGAAGCCGCGCTCAATGGCAAGGCCTGGGATGAGGCTAACGTCCGATCGGCCATGGCGGCATTGGCGCTGGATTACACGCCCTTGTCGGATATGCGCGCATCCTCCGGCTACCGTTTGCGCACCGCGCAAAATTTACTGTATCGCTATTGGCTTGAAACGCGTGCGGACGATCCCTTGCCGCCCGAGGCATTACGCGTATTCGGCCTGCCGGCGCAGCCATCGGAGGTGCGCGAATGAATCGTCAAACCGAAAATTTTATTGCCGCCGAAGCGTCCGAAGCGCCGGCCTGGGCCGAAGTAGGCAAATCCCATCCGCATGAATCCGCAGCGCTGCACGTGACCGGCGAAGCGACCTATATCGATGACATTCCCGAGCTGGCGCAAACCCTGCACGCGGCGCTCGGCATGTCGCAACAGGCGCATGCGCGAATCGTCGCGATGGATTTGACGGCAGTGCGCGCAGCCGCCGGCGTGATCGCCGTGTTCGGCGCGCAGGATATACCCGGCGTCAACGACTGCGGCCCGATCCTGCATGACGATCCGATTTTTGCCGACCAGTTGGTGCAGTACATCGGCCAACCGCTATTCGTGGTGGTGGCCGATAGTCATGACGCCGCGCGCCGCGCCGCGCGTCTGGCGCAAGTGGACTACGAGCCGCTGCCGCCCATACTGACGCCGCAAGCCGCGCACGCGGCACAATCGTATGTCTTGCCGCCGCTGAAATTGGTGCGCGGCAGCCCGGCTGATGCGCTGGCCTCGGCGCCGCATACGGTCAGCGGCACGCTGCACGTCGGCGGCCAGGAGCAGTTTTATCTCGAAGGCCAGATTTCCTACGCGATTCCGACCGAAGACCACGGCATGCACGTCCATTGCTCAACCCAGCATCCGAGCGAAATGCAGCATCTGATCGCCGACGCGCTGGGCTTGTCTTCACATCATGTGCTGGTCGAATGCCGGCGCATGGGCGGCGGCTTCGGCGGCAAGGAATCGCAATCGGCGATATGGGCCTGCGCCGCGTCGATTGCCGCCAAACATTTACAGCGCCCGGTCAAATTGCGCGCCGATCGCGACGACGACATGATGGTCACCGGCAAACGGCATGGCTTTTATTACGAATATCGCGTCGGCTTCGGCCAGGACGGCCGCATTCTGGGCGCGCACGTGGACATGGTCTCGAACGCCGGTTACTCCGCCGATCTGTCCGGCCCGGTAGCCACACGCGCGGTCTGCCATTTCGACAATGCCTATTATTTATCCGACGTCGCTATCCGCGCCTTCAGCGGCAAAACCAACACCCAATCGAATACGGCGTTCCGCGGTTTCGGCGGCCCGCAGGGGGCGATTGCAATCGAGTATGCGATCGACGAGATCGCCCGCAAACTAGGCCGCGATCCGCTCGATGTGCGGCGGCTGAATTTCTATGGCAGCAACGACAGCGAAGGCCGCAACGTCACCCCGTATGGCCAAAAGGTCGAAGACAATGTGATCGCGCCGCTGGTCGATCAACTTGAAGCCAGCAGCGATTACCGCGCACGGCGCGAGGCCATGGGGCGTTTTAACGCCGCCAGCCCGATCCTGAAAAAAGGTCTGGCCCTGACCCCGGTGAAATTCGGCATCTCCTTCAATCTGCCGCATTTGAACCAAGCCGGCGCCCTGGTGCATGTATATGCAGACGGCTCAGTATTGGTCAATCATGGCGGCACCGAAATGGGCCAGGGCGTCAACACCAAGGTGGCGCAGGTGGTTGCCGAAACGCTCGGCATTTCTTTGATGCAAGTGCGCTGCACCGCCACCGATACCAGCAAAGTCGCCAATACCTCGGCCACCGCGGCCTCGACCGGCTCCGATCTGAACGGCAAGGCGGCGCAAGATGCCGCGCTGCAAATCCGCGCCCGGCTGGCGCAGGTTGCCGCGACCTATTTCGGCGTGACGGCGGCCGATATCCTCTTCGCCGATGACCGGGTAAGTCCACGCATGCAGCATGCAACACTGCCCGCGCTGTCTTTTGCCGCGCTGGCGATGCAAGCTTATCTAGCCCGCGTGCAACTATGGTCCGACGGCTACTACGCCACACCCGGCCTGCATTGGGACAGCGCCACCATGACCGGTCGCCCTTTTTATTATTTCTCTTACGGCGCGGCGGTCTCGGAAGTCATCATCGACACCCTGACCGGCGAATGGAAATGTGTGCGCGCCGACCTGCTGTACGATGCCGGCCGCTCGCTCAATCCGGCCATCGACATCGGCCAGGTCGAGGGCGGTTTCATTCAGGGCATGGGATGGCTGACCACGGAAGAATTATGCTGGAACCAAGACGGCAAACTAACCACGCATGCGCCCTCCACTTACAAAATTCCGGCAGTCTCCGATTGCCCGGCCGATTTTCGCGTTGCGCTGTTCGACAACAGTAACGTCGAGGACAGCATCCATCGCTCGAAAGCCGCCGGCGAACCGCCGCTGTTGCTGCCGTTTTCGGTCTTTTTTGCAATTCGAGACGCGATCGCGGCCGTCGGCGCCGGTGCGCGCATCGATCCGCCGTTGCGCGCACCGGCGACGCCGGAGGCCATTCTGGATGCAATCGATGCCGTGCGCGTAGCTGCATCCACCGCGCCCACTGCACCACCCTCACGCTGAGCTGCGCCATGCCTGAATGGTTACAAGCATTACAGCGGCTTTGCGACAGCGGCGCGTCAGCGATACTGATCACCGTGGCCGATGCGCAAGGCTCGACACCGCGTGCAGCCGGCGCCCGCATGGTGGTGGCGCAATTCGACACCTTCGACACCATCGGCGGCGGCCATCTGGAATGGCAGGCGATCGAACTGGCGCAGGCGATATTGCGCAATGCCGATGCTACCCAAGTCCCCTACACGCCGCAATTGCACCGCTTTGCGCTGGGTCCGGCGCTGGGTCAATGTTGCGGCGGCGCGGTGCAATTGCTGTTCGAAAAAATCGATCCGGGCGCGCATGCCAACACGATGATCGCCGCGCTGGTGCTGGCGTGGCAACAAGGGCGCGACGTCTGGCGGCGCTTGCCGTTTGAACCCGCTGCCAGGGCCGAACTGCTCGATGGCCTGCCGCCGCAAACGCCACAAACACACAGCATCGGCGGCATGGCCACCCACGTTGGGCAAACTGCGGCCGGCATGGCCTGTCTCTACGATTATTGCCGCAGCGATCGCCCGCAAGTATTGCTATTCGGGGCCGGCCACGTCGGCCGCGCATTGGCAACACTGCTGAGCGCGTTGCCCTGCCGTTTGCTGTGGGTCGATGAACGGGAAGATTTATTTCCTGCGCAAGTGCCGGAGAATGCAAGCATTGAAGTGACCGACGTACCCGAAGCCGTCGTCGGCAATGCGGCCGCAGGCAGCTATTTCATTGTCATGACCCACAGCCACGCGCTCGATCAACGACTCAGCGAACGTATCCTGCGACGTGGCGACGCGGCCTGGTTCGGCCTGATCGGGTCTGAAACCAAACACCAAATGTTTCTGAAAAGACTCAGCCAGCGCGGCCTCTCCGAGCAGCAATTGGCCGGCATGACCTGCCCGATCGGCATCGGCGGCATCAGCAGCAAGGAACCGTCCAGCATCGCGGTGGCGGTCGCTGCGCAGTTATTGCAATTATGGGATGATGCTGGCGATGCCTGAAACACAGAAAATCGCAGAAACCGACAGTCTTTCCAGCCGCGTCCGCGATGGTATAAATCCCCCTTTTCCAGTATCCTTTGCGAAAATTTTCGCTCATGAAAGGCGCTCGTTTATATGGGATTCGGCAGCTTCGAAAAAATCCTTCAAGTACTGGATATCCTGGAAGACGCCCCTACCGGCTTGTTCTTCGACGATATCTACGCCAAGCTCGACGCACCCCGTTCGACGCTGTACCGCTACCTCAAAGCCTTGACCAATGCCGGTCTGATCGCATCGCTGCCCAATACCGGCTATACGCTGGGCCCGCGCGTGGCCGAACTCGACTACAAAATGCGAACCCAGGATCTGCTGGTAGTGGCCAGCCGGCCGATCATGGCCGAGCTGGTGCAGACGACGCCGGCCGTCGCGCTGCTATGCCGCCTGTATCGCAACAGTGTGCTCTGCGTGCATCAGGAATCGCATCCCGAGATGATGCTGCGCAGTAGCTACGAACGCGGCCGTTCGCGCCCGCTGCTGCAGGGCGCGGCCTCGCGTGTGATTCTGGCGTATATGACGCCGCGGGCGATTGCCAAATTATTCGACGAACAGAGCGAACAATTCAAGGCGGCGCAATTGGGTGAATCGATGACGGAAGTGAAAACCGTATTGCGCAAAATCCGGCAACGCGGGTGGGAATCGGCTGAGGGTCAGGTGACGCCTGGCGCGACCGGGATCGCGGCGCCCATTTTCGATTCCGGCAACCATATCGTGGGCAGCCTGAGCTTGACCATGAACCGCACCGGAATGGAAACGGCCGATGTTTGCCGGATTGCGCAACGCGTCTCGGATTGCGCGGACAAAATTACTTACGCCATCAGCCCCATCAGCCACTAGTGCTGTCCCGCAAATAACATGAAGCGCCATGGGTGGGCTGTTGGACCAAACTAGGGTTCGCCATGTGCGAGCGGAATGCTGCTGCAATGGCATTGGCGGGCAAACCGGTCGTAATGCACACAATGAAGCTGTCGCGCTTTACATCAGGCCAATCGGCCATCTGCTCCACCGGGTAGAAAGTCTGCTGCACCGCCTGAATCACAGTCGGGCCGGATTCCCCTGCCAACGCCAGCCATCCCTTGATGCGCAAAATATGTTCACCGTGGCGCGCAAGCGTTAGGCGCAAGGCCTGCTCGAAATCATCCCATTGCCATTGCCGCGTGAAGCGCAGCGTTGTCGTTTGCACTCTGCCGTGATGCAGATAACGCATGAATGGCATGGCGGTAGCCGCAGCGGCCGGCGTCGAATTAACGGGTAGCGCCGGCACGTGTTCTTTCGCCCGCGCGCCGAGTTGCCGCAGGAAATCGGGCTGCAATTGTCCCGGCACGGTGCGTTGCAATAAGGCCAGCGGATTAAGGTTGCGCAACGCTGCTTCGAGCGCCTCACACACTTTATCGTCGGTACAATCCGTTTTGGTCAACAGCAAGGTGTCGGCGGCGGTGGCTTGCGCCAGCGATTCTGGATGGCGCGCGAGATGCATCTGGCCGGTCGTCGCGTCTACCGTGCACAGCACGCTATCGAGCACATACCGCTGGGTGACCAAGGCGTGCGAAAACAAGGCTTTAATGATGGGACGCGGATCGGCCAGGCCGGTGGTTTCGATCACCACACGCGAAAAATGCGGCATCCGGCGCTGCAGCCTTTTCCAGAACAAATCCTCCAGAACGCCCACCAGATCGTCGCGCACGCTGCAACAGATGCAGCCATTTTCCAGCAGCATGATGGCATCGCTGGCGCTTCCCAGCAGATGATGATCGAGCCCTACCGTACCCAATTCATTGACCAGCACCAGCGTGTCGCGCCAGTCGGGAAGCGCCAACATCTGACGCAGCAGCGTGGTTTTGCCGCTGCCCAGAAAACCGGTCAATAAAGTAACCGGAATTTGCTTGATGACCTGCTGTTGCATTTTCATTGCCAAGGGTCCCACGCAGCGTTAGCAAAGCAATTTTAAAAAGTCTTATATTATGAGAATTGTTTCCAAACTACAAATGTTTTTTGCCGGCAACAGAAAATCAGGAAAATCAGAGAATGCGCGCGCTTTCAAACCTGCGCGGACGGCCATCGAGTGGATCGACGTAAGCAATCGCACGCGCCAGCAATTTCAATGGATGCCGATAATCGTCCGGCGTCCCCTCGGCCACGACCTCTGGATAAAACCGGTCGTTGACAATCGGACGGCCGAGCGCCGCCAGTTGAACCCGCAATTGGTGTTTGCGCCCGGTGACCGGATGCAGCCGGTACAAGGCTTGCGTGCCGTGCTGCTCCAGCAACTGGATATGCGTTTGGGCATTCGGCTCGCCAGCGACTTCCTGCATCCGAAAAAATGGCTGCCCTGCTTCCAGCCGGCTGCTATAGACGGCTGGCAAGTCGATCGCGCCGGGGCCATCGGTCAGCGCTTCGTAGGTTTTATCGACGGCACGCTGCGTAAATAACGCATGAAAGGCCGGGCGGCTGAGCCGATTATGGGAAAACAGGACCAGACCAGCGGTTTCGCGATCGATCCGGTGTACCGGCGTCAGATCGGCCAGTCCGGTTTTTTTCTTCAGACGTACTAATAGGGTTTCGTGCAGAAATTTGCCGCCGGGGGTCACCGCCAGGAAGTGCGGTTTGTCGGCGACCAGGATATGGGCATCCTGATAAATGATGCTTTCCTCGAACGGCACCGGGATTTCATCATCGATTTCCCGATAATAAAAAACGCAATCGCCATAACGATAGGGGCTGTCCGGCGTGATTGCCACGCCGAATTGATTGAGCACTTCGCCGCGTTGCATGCGGCTCTGCCAGATGGCAGGGCTTATGTCAGGGAATTGGGCCACCAGAAACGCCAGCATATCCGGCCAGTCGCCCGGCGGCAGCCATAGATGACTGGGCGCTACGCCGTCGCGCAGCGGCAACGGCGCTGGCATCACAACGCACTCAAGCCGTCGTATTGATATTTTGGCCCAGGGTCGCGGTGGTAGGCGCCGGTTGAATCTGCGCGATCATTTGCGAGGCGGACGACTTCTGGATGTCGAGCGCCTTCTTCTCCATCGCGATATTCAAACTATCGGACTGCTGTCTCTGAGTCAGATTAGTGGCCAGTGCAGCGATTTGTGTTACATCCATGACAACTCCTCAAGTATTTAATATAGGCAGTAATGTACAACGCCATGTTCACTTACGGCAATAATTCAGTTTTCTTTAATAATGTAGAAAAAACATGTTTGCGGCTGGAAACCGGGCTTTACACTACGCTGCATCAGACTCAGACCTCAGACTCGGACATATTAAACCGCATGCAAGCAATCCTGGATCAAATCGCCGCTAACCCGGATACCGACAGCATCGACGCTTTGGTCGCGCTGGTCGATGCAGTGCGCCCGCCCCGCAACGCTGCGCCGGAGAACATCGGCGCTGGCGTACAGGCGTTGATTGCGCTGCTGCAGGCCCATCCACCTTACGCGGCGGCTTTGCGCCATTATCTGCTGCAAGTATTGTCAACCAGACGCCAAACCAGTTTATACACCGATGTCGGCACCTTGCGCGATGGCGGCTTCTTTACCGAATTGTTTCGTCGCTTATCCTACAGAATGCTGCCGCCGGCGCTGGACGAGCGCTATCTGGTGGATTGCCTGGACTGGGTGCTGCCGCAACCGCGCGATTATATCTGGATGAATGCGGTGCCGGCAGACGATTGGCTAACGCTGATCGGCCTATTACAAGAACAAGGCGGCGCTGAGAACGATGCCCGCGCAATCGCGCAAACCGCGACTCAATTGCTGCAGGCGATCCAGGTCCTGTCCTACCGCATCAGCGCGATCGGCACGGAGCCGGAGCTGATCCGCATTTATACCGATGTCAAGGCGTTCGAATCGCCGTTCTTGATGCAAAACGTCGAACTGCATCATTATCTGGCGGCTTATATGCAGGATGGCGACAAGGGCAGTAATGCGCCGGATGCAGACCAGCCGCAGCGTCCCTATGAAAGCCCGGATCATGTGCTGGTCATGCTGGATCAATGCGATGCGACGGTCAGCAAAATCCGTAAGCTGACGCTGCGTGTGGGCACCAGTGTTGCATTGACTTACCGGCTGGTTCGATTGACGCAAAACATCGAACGCATGCGCACTTTGCTGTCGCTGGTCGATCGGCCTCAGATTGCAGCAAATTCACCGGATACCACGGCGCACGCCAAACACAGCGCCGCACTGGCCCTTGGGCTGAAACTGGTTGAAGCACATAATCGCAAATACGCCGTCAACGAACTATTGGCCAGCAATATCAATCTGCTGGCGCGCAATATCACCGAAAACGCCAGCCGTACCGGCGAGCATTATATTGCCGAAGACCGGGGGCAATATCGCGCCATGCTGCGCTCGGCCTCCGGCGCCGGATTGATCATCGGTTTCATGGCGGTTCTGAAGATATTGGCGTCCTATTTACATGCCGCGCCCTTGGTCGAAGCGTTCTTGTTCAGCATGAATTATTCGCTGGGATTCATGCTGATCCAAGTCCTGCATTTCACGGTCGCCACCAAGCAGCCTGCGATGACGGCTTCGCGTATCGCCGCCGATGTGCACAGCCGCGATGGCCGCAACATCGATCTGGATAGTCTGGTGGAATTGCTGGTGAAAGTCATTCGCACGCAATTCGTCGCCGTGGCGGGCAATCTGCTGCTGGCCTTTCCGATGGCCTATCTGATTGCGATCGGCTACGGCCAGCTATTCGGCCATGCACTGGTCACGCCGGATAAAGCCCGGCATCTGCTGCAGGATATCGATCCCTTTACCACGCTGGCCTTGTTTTACGCGGCGATTGCCGGGGTCTGTCTGTTTCTGGCCGGTCTGATTTCCGGCTATTACGACAACAAGGCGCTGTACACCCGCATGGGCCAGCGCATTGCCCGCCTGCACTGGCTCAATCGCTGGCTTGGCGCGGCCAGAGTGGCGCGTCTGGGCGACTATCTCGAAACCAGCTTGGGCGGGCTGATGGGGAATTTTTATTTCGGTATTTTGCTCGGCTGCCTCGGCACAATCGGCTTTTTATTCGGACTGCCGCTCGATATCCGCCACATTACGTTTTCCGCCGCCAATTTCGCCATTGCCATGGTCGGCCTGGATCATCAGATCGGTTGGCATGCCATCGTGGTATCGACCATCGGCGTGCTGGCGATCGGCACCGTCAATTTATGGGTCAGTTTTTCGCTGGCGCTGATTGTCGCCTTACGCTCGCGTCAGGTAAAATTTCAGCACGGCACGCAACTAGCGAAGCTGCTGTTGCTGCGTTTTTTGAAGCGTCCGATCGATTTCATGATCGCGCCCAAGGATGCTGCCACTGCGGCTGCTACTGCCAATGCCGGCGATACAGCCGGCACCGTCGATTCGGACAACGTCAGCGGCAAAGTTTAAAACGCTGCATAATCGCGCGCTTCACAACAAACGTGCCGATTTAGCCTATTATGTTTGGCATGCAAAACAGCAAGGAAATCTGATATGTCCTCCGCTTCTGCCTGCACCCAATCCGGCGCCGTCAATCGCCGCATCGTTTTAGCCTCGCGTCCGCGGGGCTTGCCCACTCCTGACAATTTTCGCCTCGACCACGTCGGCGTGCCGACGCCAAAGGACGGCGAATTACTGTTGCGCACCGTCTATTTATCGCTGGATCCCTACATGCGCGGCCGCATGAGCGATGCGCCCTCCTACGCGCCGCCGGTGGAACTCGATCAGGTCATGATAGGTGGCGCCGTCTCGCGCGTGGTCCGCTCATTGCATCCCGATTATCTGGTCGGCGATTGGGTGCTCGGCACCACGGGATGGCAAGACTACGCGTTATCGAACGGCAAGGATTTAACCAAGTTACCCGACAATATGGCGCACCCTTCGCATGCATTGGGTGTCTTGGGCATGCCGGGCTTCACCGCTTATGCGGGACTACTGGACATCGGCCAGCCGCAAGCCGGTGAAACCGTGGTGGTGGCGGCTGCCACCGGTGCGGTCGGGTCCGTGGTCGGCCAGATCGCCAAACTGAAAGGTTGCAAAACCGTCGGCATCGCCGGCGGCCTCGACAAATGCAGCTACGCCATCGATGAACTCGGCTTCGACGCCTGCATCGACCATCGCGATAAAGACTTCCCGCAGCAACTGGAAGCCGCATGCGGGAGCGGTATTGATGTCTACTTTGAAAACGTCGGCGGCGCGGTGCTCGACGCGGTGTTGCCGCTGCTCAACCTGAATGCCAGGGTGCCGCTGTGCGGTTTGATGTCGCAACTCAGCAGCAGCGTACCCGGCGGCAACGATCGTTTGCCACAGCTTCTGCGCATCGCCTTATCGCGTCGCATCCTGATCCGCGGCTTCATTATTTACGATTACTACGCAACGCATTTTCAGGCCTTCAAGCAGGACATGCACACATGGCTGGCAAACGGCCAGATCAAATATCGCGAAGATATCGTGGCCGGCCTGGAAGCGGCGCCGGAAGCATTTATCGGTTTGCTGCAAGGCGTCAATTTCGGCAAGCTGGTGGTGCGGGTTGGCGAGCATTAATGCATGCTGGCCGCACGTTATTGCTGTTCGGTGAGGCGGGCTGTGGCGGACGGTTGTACTCCGTTCGTGTCATTCCGGCCTGCGGCCTCCCTTCTTTACCTCACTGCGCACAACCATCCACCACAGCCCGCCTCACCGAACAGCCCCTGAATTAATTATCAACACGCCCTCGCCCTCATCATGATTCCTTTTTCCGTACTAGACCTATCGCCAATCAAACAAGGCGACACCGCAGCCCACGCCTTTGCCAATACCCGCGATCTGGCGCAGCATGCCGAACGCTGGGGCTACCACCGCTATTGGGTTGCCGAACATCACAATATGCGCGGCATTGCCAGCGCGGCGACATCGCTGGTGATCGCCCATATCGCCGCCAACACCAAAACCATCCGCGTCGGCGCAGGCGGCATCATGCTGCCGAATCATTCCCCACTGGTGATCGCCGAACAATTCGGCACGCTGGAATCGCTCTATCCCGGCCGTATCGATCTCGGCTTGGGCCGCGCCCCCGGCAGCGACCAGCGTACCGCGCGCGCATTGCGCCGCAATCTCAGCGAGACGGCGGATGACTTCCCGCACGATGTGCAAGAGTTGCAAGCGTATTTCGCGCCGGCCACGCCGAATCAGGCCATACAAGCAGTACCGGGTGCGGGACTCGATATTCCGCTGTGGCTGCTCGGTTCCAGTCTATTCGGCGCGCAACTGGCCGCCGAACTCGGCCTGCCGTTTGCCTTCGCGTCGCATTTTGCGCCGGCCATGATGATGCAGGCAATTGAGATTTATCGCGCCCGTTTCAAACCATCCGCACAATTGCAGAAACCCTATGTGATGCTGGGTGTGAGTGTGTTCGCCGCCGCCAGCGATGCCGAAGGGCTGCGTTTGTTTACCTCGTTGCAGCAGCAATTTTTGAATTTGATTCGCGGCGTGCCGGGGCAATTGATGCCGCCCCGCGACAGCATGGAAGGCTTATGGCAGCCCGAAGAAAAAGCGCATCTGGAGCGATCGCTGTCATGTGCGATGGTCGGTTCGGCAGCAACGGTGAAAGAAAGTTTGCGTGAATTCATCGGCCGCACCGGCGCCGATGAGTTGATGATTACCGCGCAAATTTACGACCATACTGCGCGCTTGCGTTCGTTTGAGATTGCCGCTGAACTGCAGAAAAGCTTGTAATTTCCCACGCAGCGTCGCCCTAATGATCCATTTGCTGCATAGCTACGCTGCGAATCTGAAATTTTCCATCGGTATCGAATAACCAGCTTTCCGATAACTCCAAACGGCCCCCTTTCAGCAATGCCGGTGGCGGCTTTGGAAACGGCGCCGTATTGCGCAATGTCGCCATCGCCGTGGCCTCTGCCACGGTATCGTGATTACTGCGCATAAATTCGCTGCGGACCAGAGCGCCTTGCGAATCGACCACAAAATCCACCACAATCACCGCGCGCAACAGCGCTTGCGGCCTGCCGACATACACCTTGGTCGAGTTAACTTCCTGGATGCGCTGCCCAAGTTCACGTTTATATTCATCCACCGTCGTAGCAGTCGAACCGCCCGTAGGCGTCGTAACAGGTTTGTTTTCGAGAACTTGCTTGACGATATCGATGGGCTTCTCGATGACCGAACAGCCGCTGATGGCAACGATCACGGTAACGGTCGATAGGTATGCGAGCTGCCTGAGATTTGAATAATTCAGTGAATAATTCAATGAACAATTAAGTAAGCGCATTTTTTCTTCCCCTCGGCGCTTACTGGGCGCCGTCTAAAAGCGTTCATACCCCAATAAATAGCGCCACTTACCGATTGGCAGATTCGCCATCGGCACACGGCCGATTCGAATCCTGCGCATCGAAACAATCTCCAGATCGACTTTGGCGCACATGTGGGCAATCAATCCCCGATCAGGCGATTTCATCGCAAAGCGCAATCGGGTTTCGTTCTGCCTGCTGACTTTGATGGGTGGTAACGGCTTTCCGTTCCATGCCAAACCATGATTTAGCAACGCCAGGCCGCCGGCAGCAATTTCGCCAC
Source organism: Herbaspirillum sp. (assembly GCA_035568435.1). Lineage (GTDB taxonomy): Bacteria > Pseudomonadota > Gammaproteobacteria > Burkholderiales > Burkholderiaceae_D > Herbaspirillum. The sequence goes on from DATMOE010000428.1 coordinate 12,518, forward strand.
CGACTTCAACGATGTATTCCTGCTCAACTTTGCCCGCGTCCTCGATCAGCTTGCGTTTGATTTGCCAATCCTGGGAAAACACCAGCAAGCCACTGGCCTCGGTTTCCAGCGGCGTGAGCATCTCAAGCCCGGTCAAATGCCGTTTCAGGAATGTAATGCCGGAGCGGTCGTCCTCGATGCGCTCGGCGCGATCGATCAATTGCAGCGTTGCGACGGCATCGGTCAGCGCCACGTCAGCCGGCTTGTGCAACAAAATGGTAATCGGCACCGCCGGCGTCAGCGTGGCTTGCGGCAGCAGTTCCACGGTTTGCTCGGGCCGAACTTTATAGCCAGCCTCTTCGATCACCTCGCCGTCTACCTGCACCCAACCGCCTTCGATATAAATTTCCGCTTCGCGGCGCGAACAAGCCATCCGATCGACAACGCGCTTGGCCAGACGTATAGATTCAGATTCACTCATTAGAATTGTAATTAGACGGTGGAGATGCGGCATTGTAGCTTCGGCGCCACAACAATTCAACGCAGCAATGCACATGGACTCAATACTGCCGAACTGGGCTTTCCGTTCTCCTGGTACGTTTTTTGCTCCTGCTGCTCTGTCGTTCACTTAGTGAATTTAATGAAGCATTTTTTGCCGAGGGACCTTTGACATCACACTCCATTCTAATTAAAAACGCCCGCGTACTCGTCACCATGAACGAGACGCGTGAGGAAATTGTCGATGGCGCGGTGTTCATTCGCGATAACGTCATAGAACAAGTTGGCGCCACCAATGCGCTGATGCATTTGGCGGCCCAGGCGGACGAAGTGATCGATGCGGCCGGCCATGTGGTGCTGCCCGGGCTCATCAACACACATCATCACATGTATCAAAGCCTGACCCGCGCCATCCCGGCGGCGCAGAATGGCGAGCTGTTTAACTGGCTGACCAATCTCTATCCGATCTGGGCCAACCTGACGCCGCAGATGATACAAGTCTCGACCCTGACCGCGATGACCGAATTGATCCTCTCAGGATGCACCACCAGCAGCGATCATCTGTACATTTATCCGAATCATAGCCGGCTGGACGACAGCATCGAAGCGGCACAGCAGATCGGCATGCGCTTCCATGCCGCGCGCGGCTCGATGAGCGTGGGTCAGTCCAAAGGCGGGTTGCCGCCGGACCGGGTGGTCGAAGAAGAATCGGTAATCCTGCGCGACACCCAACGCTTGATCGAGACGTATCACGACGACAGCCGCCACGCTATGCAACGCATCGTGGTCGCGCCGTGCTCGCCCTTCTCGGTCTCGCGCGATTTGATGCGCGAATCGGCCGCTCTGGCGCGCAGCTACAAGGTGTCGCTGCATACGCATCTGGCGGAAAATGTGAGCGATATTGCCTACAGCCGCGAGAAATTCAACATGACGCCGGCGGAATATGCGGAGGATTGCGGCTGGGTCGGACCGGATGTCTGGCATGCCCACTGCGTGCAACTCGACGATGCCGGCATCGGCCTGTTTGCGCGGACCGGTACGGGTATCGCACATTGCCCGTGTTCCAACATGCGGCTGGGTTCCGGCATCGCGCCGATCCGCAAGATGCTTGACGCCGGGGTGGCGGTAGGACTCGGCGTCGACGGCAGCGCCTCGAATGACGCCGGCCATCTGATGGGGGAAGTGCGCCAGGCCATGCTGCTGCAGCGCGTCGGCTTCGGGCCGGACGCAATGACGGCGCGGCAGGCACTGGAAATCGCCACATTGGGGGGCGCCAAAATTCTGAATCGAGATGACATCGGCGCGATACGACCGGGCATGTCCGCCGACATCGTCATGTTCGATATGGATCAGATCGCTTACGCCGGCGCCTTGCACGATCCTGTCGCCGCGCTGGTTTTTTGCACCCCGGCCAATGTGGCGTGGAGCATCATCAACGGCAAAATCATCGTGCGCGATGGCCAATGCACCACGATCGAATCCAGCATGTTACGCGAACGTCACAACACGCTGGCCCATGCGCTGGCGGAAGCAGCGCGTTGATTACTTGCCGGCGTTTTGCGTGGCTTTATCCTGCCCTGCCAATTTCGCATCCGCTGCGGCTGCGCGCATGCGTGTCTGTTCATTTGTCCATTGCGTTACTTGTGCGTGCGGACCATGATCGAGCGGCAATACCAATTTTTTGGTGGGCGCCGATGCCGGCGTAACTTGGGTAGATTCTTGTGCGAAGGCTGCCGAGCTGGCGGCAAAAATAATTAAACTGGCGATGGTGATAGTGAGTTTGTTCATGATGAATTTCTTTTACAACTATTAATAAGGGACGGTTAAAAAAAACGGCCGGATGAACTTGCTGTTCATCCGGCGACTTGCTCTGCTTAAATTTTAAGCCCGGTGATTATACGCCGCTTGTCAGAAGTGGAAGATGGCATCCATTGCAAGCATGACTTGGCTTTTCGATCCCACTCCCGGTGTCATCGACATGCTAGGGTTGTTGTATACCGGAAGGCCGGCATGCTCATACCTGAGTTCTGGACGCAGGGTGATGGTCTTGCCGATCCAGTGGTCCCAGCCCAGCAGAAACTCTGTGTATTTAGTCGCGAAGCCGGTGCGCTGGCCATTGACGTCATCCAGAATTTCCGAGCGCAAGGTAATGAAATCGCGCGGACCCGGTTGATACACAATGTAATTCACGAATGCCCACTCTTTCGATTTACAGGTAACACCGTCATTAGGACCGCAACCGGAACCGCCTACCGCACCAAAAGGCGTGCCTACAGCGCCAAACCCATACGAGTTGTACAGCCCTGCTCCATCGGCGTTACTGAGGTTAGGCGTATTCTTTTCATACATGTACCAAGCCTCGTTGGACATGTGCCACTGGTCGTTAAACTTGTGGTACCAAGAGATGACTTCGTGCTGCAGATTGTTCCAGCCGTAGTTGCCTCTATTGCCGACAGGGCTGGCGCCATTCAAACAAGGATAGAGCGCGTCATTGCCTGAGTCGCTAGTCCATTGCACGCACAATGCCGGCGTCAATTGCGCGCCGATTTTCTGGCCCGCATTTGGATTGGCAACGGTGTTGCCGGCGCCATTCACATAAGTCGCGGGAACCGATGGCCGATAGCCGATGGCAACGTCGTTACCAGCAGACAATTCGCCCTGAACGGTCCAGTTCTTATTGAGTTTGACTGTTGCCACAACGCCTTCCTGTGTGTAGGGATCAACGGTGTACAGCAACGAGTGGCTGTAGGTATAGTTGTTCGGCGCAAGCTGTGCTTCGATGTCAGGAATCGATATATAACGACCCACGCGCACATTCATGCCCTCGGCTACTTTCGGGAAATAGCCTTCGACATAGACCATTGGAATGTCATAACCGTAGGTAGCTACATTACCGGTGCTATTGTTAAATTGACTGCTGAACAGCCCCTGGGAGAACGTGTACTTGGAATCCGTACCCCACAGGCCCGCTACACGAAAGCCCCAATCGAAATGACTGGTCTGCACCTCGTCTGGCGTGCGCTCGACGAACAAGGCAATCTGATCCGTTTGGATGGTGTTCGGCCGGTAGGAATAAGCCGCAGGGGCGTTACCGCCAGTGCCATTCACAGCGTTGTATGACGAATGCGAAGAACTGAGGTTGCCGCCCGGATTGAACCAACCGTACACGGTAACTCTGCTATTTTTCCAGGCCTGTCCATTTGGACCGGCATAGATGGCATCCATCAATGGGCCGGTATAGGTGTTGTCGTAGCCGATCGATTCCGTGCCGCCGATAGGCCAGTTGGTAAACGGCATTGGCGGCGACGCTTCAGGCGGTGGTTGATACCCTTCGCGCCATGACGGCGCGGCATCCGCAGGGTCGCCGTTCCAGTTCCAGGAATCTTTATAGCTGTTGATCAGTCTTTGCGAAAAAGACAAGTTGGCCGAACCAGGCGCACTGCCTTCGATCGCACCACCGGTCGATGCCGGCGCCGCCGCTGCTGTTGAACCTACGGCCGTTTGCGCCAAAGCAGGATTGGCTGCGGTCATCGCAACCAAACCCATGCCGGCACAAGCTAAAGCGAGCTGACAACGGACATTAGTCATCGTAGTCATAATGGTATTTCCCCTTCTGTTAAAAACCAATCAATCCTGGGTGATCCGCACGGCATATCGAATTCACTCCTGCCAATTTATTTGCACGCACACCGGCCCATCGCACTCCCGCTTCCGGCGCAACATGATAGTCGTTGAAAATAGCGCGTCATCGACTATCATGTCGCAACAAAAGCATGACGAAATGATCCTTTTCAGTGGTCCGAATGTGCCTTCCTGCAAAGCAACAAATCTTAACGATTTAGCGGTAAAAACTTTGCAAAAGATACGATTGAAAGCATAAAATTTCTGTAAAAAATGCATCTTTATTGGGAATCGTTAGTGTCCGATTAAATCCGGTTTGATTCGTACGAAAGCCAATACTGGCGGGGCCTAGCGAATCCGTTTCAAAGATCCGGAATCGAGCAAGACGCTGATATTCCTGACCAACAACACGACCTTGCCACCATTGACCATCGCGGCAACGGCGCGATAGGGATGCTGCTGCCCCACGATCATTTGCATTTCGTACAGCATAATTCTCGCTGCCAGGACTAAGCGAGTTCAGAGGTGTGAATTTGCGCTAAG
>DATMOE010000429.1:0-3690 GCA_035568435.1 Herbaspirillum sp.
CGCCGCCGCCATCAGCGGGCCCAGTGCGCTGCCGACATTGCCACCGACCTGAAACATCGCTTGCGCCAAACCGTAACGACCGCCTGAGGCCATGCGCGCCACACGCGAGGCTTCTGGATGAAAGGTGGAGGAGCCGATACCGATGAAGCCGGCAGACAGCAGCAACATCGGAAAGCTATGCACCGCCGAGATCATGCCAATGCCGACCAACGTGAAACACATGCCGATGGGCAATAAATACGGTTTCGGGTGGCGATCGGTATATAAGCCTATGCCTGGCTGCAGCAGCGAAGCTGTGCATTGAAAGGTCAGCGTGATCAGGCCGACTTGGGTGAAGCTGAGCATAAATTCGGTTTTCAGCATCGGATAGACCGCCGGCAATAGCGACTGGATCAAATCGTTGAGCATGTGCACGAAAGCGACTGCGCCGAGCATGCGCAGTGCGATTTGCTGGGGATGATCATTTGCCGATGTTGCGGCTGGCGTGGAAGAGGCGGTCGAGGCGGTCAATGCGGTTGAGGTAGTGGTAGGCATGATGTCGAGCGATCAATTTAATTGTTATTTATGAGATGAGTTCTAAACACCATGCGGATGCAGAATACACGCATGGTCGGTGGTGCCCTGTTCGATCTGAAGCGTGCTGTGATGAATCGAAAAGCGCGCCTTCAACTCTTCCATGATCTCATCCATAAAGGCATCGCCCGGATAACCGTCCGGCATCACCAGATGCACGGTGAGCGCGCTTTCGGTCGTGCTCATGCCCCAGATATGTAAATCGTGAATTTCATCAACCCCGGCGCGTCCGCGCAGATAGGCGGCGATGGCATCGCTTTCGACATTAGCCGGCACCGCGTTGAGCGCCAGTTGCATCGATTCCTGCAACAAGCCCCAAGTACCGACCACAATGACGGCAACGATCACAATACTGCTGACCGGGTCCAGCCAGTACCAGCCGGTCAGCATCATCGCTACGCCGGCCACTACCACGCCCAGCGATACCGCCGCATCGGCCATCATATGCAGATAGGCGCCGCGAATATTCAGATCGCCCTTGCTGCCTTTGACAAACAGCCACGCCGACAAGCCGTTGACGACGATGCCGGCTGCCGCCACCAGTGTGACGGTCATGCCGGCGACTGCAGGCGGTGCGGCAAAGCGATGAATCGATTCCCAAGCGATGGCGCCGCAAGCCAGCAACAGCAACATGGCATTGGCCAGCGCCGCCAGAATCGACGTGCTGCGCAAGCCGTAGGTATAGCGCGCGCTGGGCGCGCGTTTAGAGAGTGCGGCGGCGCCCCATGCCAACAGCAGGCCCAGGACATCCGATAAATTGTGACCGGCATCGGCCATCAATGCGGTCGAATTGGCGATATAACCATAGGCGAACTCAATGACGACGAAGACCGCATTGAGCGCTACGGCAATCGTAAAAGCATTCGTGTGATCGGCTGGCATGCCGTGGTGATGGCCGCCATGGCTATGAGCATGGCCGCTGTGATCGTGTGAGTGGCCGGAATGTGAGGCATGTCCGTCGCCGTGTGCATGATTATGATTGTTATCGGCCATGAAATGCTTCCAAATTAATGAGCAATCAGCGTAACGCAAAGCTATTTAGCGCGGGCCTTTTTTTTCGCTGCCGCCGCCGCTGCCGGATTTTGTTTTTCCCAGATTTTTAACGCGGCGCGATAACGATCCATCGCCTCATCGTACAGATCGAAAACGCAAGGATAGCAGCCGCGATTGCAACAATCATCGAGATCCGGCTGCACCGGTGCGACTGGCGGCGGAGCCGGAGAGGGAACGTCCGTAGCAGACATTGGTCCATTTAAATGAATTTTAATAACGTAAGTTTAACAATATCTCAAAAAGTTATTGTTTACGCACACAAAATCTTTCTGACGCATAATTCGGTTTTTATGAAAAATAAGGATGCCTGATGGATTGGAATCATGAACTGGTCGCCAGCCTGACCTGGCTGGCGGAAAGCTTTGTCATCAGTATGATCTGTTTAACCATCGGCATTGTGCTGGTTGCGCGGTTTACGGTTTGGGGGCGCCAGTTTCAGCGCTTGACCTGGGCCTATTTTGCCCCCTGGAACGATAAAAGGCCCTTGTTATGGCTCAGCCTGATCGTCTTGCTGACCTTATTCGGCGTGCGCATGAACGTGCTGTTTTCCTTTTGGTACAACGGCTTTTACAGCGCATTGCAAAAACTCGATCTCGCTGCATTCTGGTCCATGCTGGCGGTGTTTTCGGTATTGGCGACGATTCACGTCGTACGCACCTTGATCGGTTTCTATCTGCGCCAGGCCTTGCTGATTCGCTGGCGCCTGTGGCTGACCGATACCTTGATGGACCGTTGGCTGGCCAATCAGGTTTATTACCGCAGCGGCTACACGACCGAAAATGCGGATAACCCGGACCAGCGGATTCAGCAGGACATCGCCAGTTTTGTCGCGAGTTCGCTCTCCTTGCTGATGGGCCTGCTGGATGCGGTGGTGTCGCTGTTTGCCTTCAGTATCATTCTGTGGGGTTTGTCCGGGGCGCTGGCGATTGCCGGTATTACCATTCCGCACGGGATGGTGTTTGTCGTCTATGTCTATGTGTTTATTGCAACGGTGCTTGCCATGTGGCTGGGGCGCCCGCTGATCCGATTGAGTTTTCTGACTGAAAAATTCAATGCGAATTTCCGTTATGCCTTGATCCGCTTGCGTGAATACAGCGAAAGCATCGCGTTTTTCAAGGGCGAAGCGGTGGAGCGCAACGGCCTGGGGCAGCGCTTTATGCGGGTCATCGCCAATTCCTGGGACATCCTGTACCGAACATTGAAATTCAGCGGTTTCAACCTGGTCATCAGCCAGGCCAGCGTGGTGTTTCCCTTTATCGTTCAGGCCCCGCGTTTGTTCAGCAAGCAAATTACGCTGGGCGATATGATGCAAACCTCGCAGGCCTTCGGGCAAGTCGAAGGCGCGCTATCGTTCTTCCGCAGTTCTTACGACGATTTCGCCGCTTATCGGGCGGTATTGATTCGTCTCAACGGTTTTCTGGATTTGATGGAAAGCACGGAAACCTTGCCGAGTGCGCAGATCGGTTATCAGAAGCACGCCTTCGGTGTGCAGACGCTGGACGTGAGCGTGCCGTCCGGTGCGGTTTTGCTGCGGAATCTGAATTTTCAACTGCTGCCGGGCAGCGCCTTGCTGGTGCGCGGCCGTTCCGGTGTCGGCAAGACCACATTGCTGCGCGCCATCGCCGGTTTATGGCCTTTCGTGACCGGCAAGGTGATTCGTCCAGAAGGCGATATTGCCTTATTTTTGCCGCAAGAACCGTATCTGCCATTGGGCACTTTGCGCGCTGCGCTGTACTATCCGGCGGCGCCGCGCGATGGCGCGGAAGCGGCGCAGATTCTGCGCGATTGCCTGCTGGACAAGCTGATTCCACGTCTCGATGATGAAGACGATTGGTCGCGCATTCTGTCGCCGGGGGAACAACAGCGTTTGGCGATCGGGCGGGTTTTGCTGGCGAAACCGCAGATGGTATTTATGGATGAAGCCAGTTCAGCCATGGACGAATCGCTGGAGCATACGATGTACACGCTGGTGCGTGCGCGTTTGCCGAACGTCATCATGATCAGCGTCGGCCATCGCAACAGTTTGATGGCGTTTCATACCGAAGAGCTGGAATTGCAGGGCGA
>DATMOE010000430.1:0-2100 GCA_035568435.1 Herbaspirillum sp.
GTAGTTTTATAGAAAACCGCAACGGGGATTTTCTATAAAATTTAGAAGATGTCCGTTCGCCCTGGGCAGGCCGCAGGCCGTGTCGAAGGGTCACCTCCGGCTTCAAAACCAAAGTAACCAGAACTACCGCTTCGGCATCAAACGATTCCGCACAAACGTAATGTGTTCCCGCAACACATAAAACTGATCCGCAAACGCCAGCGGCATCTTCAACCTATTCACCGATTCCTCAATCTGATCCAGTTGTTGCAGCATCTGCGTATTTTCTTCTTCCGATTCAGGCACCCCGCCGCGCTCCAGCGCGATCAACGCCCCATACCATTTGTAGATTCGCGATTTGATGCGCCAGCCATAGAGCAGCGGCACCAGCCGGAAGCCGGGAATGAGCAGCAGAATGATCGGCAGCAGAATCACCAGCGTGCGGTCGAGCAGGCTGGCCAGCCAGAACGGCAATATGCGATAGAGGAAACTTTTCCCCGATTTGTAATAACGCGTGGCATCGTCGCTGATACGGTATTCGTGTGCCAGCGGAGCCGGAAATTCGCCGGCTTTTTGCAGCACGCTGGCCTTGCTATGCACTTCCTTGGCGGCTTCGATCAACAGATCCGATAGCGCTGGATGCAGATCGTCGCGCGCGAGCAGTTCTGCGGTCGGCGCGATCAACTTGATATCCTGCGGCGGAATGTTTTTGCCGAAATCGAATACCCCCATCGGAATGTTGATTTCGTTCAGATACGAGAAGCGGCGGGTATAAGCGTCGGACTGGGTGAAATTGACCAGCCGTATATTCGGTGTGCGCAATAACTTGCCCATGGTCGGCGGCGAGGCCGAATCGCCCATCAGGAACGCCGCATCGATTTTTCCGCTGACCAGCGCTTGCGCCGCTTCGTCGCCGCCCATATCGAGCAGCGTGGTGCTGCCGCCGGGCACGATGCCGTTCGCTTTGAGCAACGTCAGCGCCAGTACGCGTGCACCGCTGCCAGGCATGCCCACCGCAATCCGCTTGCCGCGCAGATCGTCCAGGCTCTCGACGACGGCCGCGGTGTGATAAAACACCGATACCGGCACATAGGAGACGCTGCCCAGCGAGACCAGCGTATTGGCCGCGGCTTCGGTTGCCAGCCCGCCCTGTACGAAGCCGACATCGACGTCAACCTTCGGGTCCATCAGTTTGTTCAGATTGTCCAGCGAACCGTCCGAGGTCAGCACTTTCAGCGTGACGCCATCGCGTGCCAGGATCTGGCGGTACTTCTGGGCGGTATTCCAGAAGTTGCTGTTTGCAGGGCCGGTGATGATGGTGAGCGTCTTGGGCGGAGCCGGCCGGATCAGCCAAACTGTCAGCCAGATGCCAATCAGCGCCACTAATACGATAGGCCCGAAACTGACGGCCGCGTCGCGCCAGGAAATGGCGACGAAACGGGCTCTGATTTTGCCGGCACGGCGGCGTTTGGGGGGCGCTTCGTTGTTAATGGACATTGCAATTATCCTGTTTTGACCGGCGGCTCATTATGCATGGATTTTAGGTGATCGGAAGCGTCGTAAGCGTGTGGCGCAACAGGCGCGCCGCATAAAATACAAAAAACAATTAAGATGGTCGAAATTCAGTATTTCGCGCCAGTAACAAGCCAGTAACAAAAATGTTCCGCCTGGATCGTTGTGTCCGGGCTCGCCGCGCTTTTGTGCAACGTTTTCGCTTGAGATCGTCAACATAAAAATATTAAAAATAGTCAATATGCATAAGCCTGCAGTCGTTCCAGACCATCCGATGCCGCGCGATTTACGCGATCTGTTTCTCTCATTCACCTTGCTGGCTTTGCAGGGTTTTGGCGGCGTGATGGTGATCGTCTATCGCGAGCTGGTGGAGAAAAAGGGCTGGCTTACCGATGACGAATTCCTCGAAGACTGGTCGGTGGCGCAATTGTTGCCCGGCGCGAACATCATTAATCTGGCGCTGATTATCGGGAATCGTTATTTCGGTCTGCGCGGCGCACTGACGGCATTGGCCGGGATCATGATGGCGCCGCTGGTGGTGGTGATTGCAGTGACCTTGATTTACACCAAATACGCCGATTACCCCGGTGTCATCGGCGCATTGCGCGG
>DATMOE010000431.1:0-2686 GCA_035568435.1 Herbaspirillum sp.
GGCAAGGGCATTTACAGCTTCGACGACGATTTCCGTTTTTCGGGCGTGCAGGTGCGTATTGCAGATAACAACATGGGCACGACGCTGCTGCCGATCGATCTGAATAAAATCGGCTTTGCTTCTTATTCGTTGCGGCGGCGCGGGGCGGCGCTTGAGCCGGTCTACAACAACCGGTATTTTGTTTTCAACGAACAAGTCTGGATTGCGCAAAAGGGACGGCTGCGGCGCGCATCGATCGACTGTCCATTTCCCGAACGCATCAGAGCGAAAGTCATCTATGCCGCCAGAACGGACAATGCGCCGCAGCCGGAGGGCCCGGATTATCTGATGTTCGATATTGCGTTGCCGGCCGTCAGCGATGATCCTGAAAATTATTTCAACCGCTTCATCGTCCCCTATGGCAATTATCCGGGCCGCAATGGCGCGTGCATGGGGATGGTTGAAATTCCCGGCGGCGTATACAAATTTCATGTCGACAATCATTGGGCCGTGCGCCTGCCTGCCGGTCGGGAAGTCATGCTGAGCAAGGCGACCCAGCGCGACTACAGCGTGTTTGAAAAATATCAGCAAATCAATGTCGGCATCAGAGCGACGCCGGATGCGTTCAAACCGGACAGTTTGCGCCAGTTGCGTCAAATGGACGAGCTGACACAACGACGCTTCGACATGGTTTTAAAGCGCGCCGAACAAATGCTCATCGATGCCGAGCGCGCGTTGAATTCGCGTAGCTGGCAAGTCGAAAGCGTCTTGCAAAAATTCATGCCGGCGGCGTGGAGTGCCGAGCGCAAACAGTTCTTTATCATCGAGCTGGCGGAAAATATACATAAAGTGCGGAGTGCTTTGCCGATGCTCAAGCGCGACAAATTGGATGTGATCGGTTTTGGCGACGCCTATCGCCTCAAGAGCGATGGCGGGTCGATGGTTGCGGATGAAAATTATGCGCGGGCTGAAGCGCTATCGGGATCGATGGCGCTGGATATGTATTTTAGGTATCTCAAGCGAGGCTTGATTTATTTTGACGAGCAGCATTTCTCTACTGCGGTAATCGATGAGTTGGCTTCGGATCTGGTGCATGAACTGTCGCATGCGCGCTACCGCTCGCGCGATACGATCAGCGAGGCATCGACCGCCCGGATTTATCCAAACGTGGCACGCTTCGATCAGAATTTGATCGATATCGCGCCGCTGGTCGCAGCGGCGGCGCAGGCCGGCAGCGACACCATCAATCATGCCAGTAGCTTCGAACATCTGGTGGTCACTTTGGCTTATACGCAGTCGGATAAGACCGTTATGCTGCTGCACAGTTTCTTTAACGGCGGCACGCGTTATTCCCGCAAGCCCGATGCCGCCGTGCCCGATTGCGTGGACGCTTGCGTGCTATCGCGTTGAATGCGATCGGGTAGAATACGCAAAAATCGAAACAAGGAAGCGCGATGAGAAAGCTGGTTGTTTTATTGATCTGCGCGGCAGCGGCGGCGCCGGCGCTGGCGGTCGACACTGCTGCCGATCTGGCTCGATCGAAGAATTGCATGGCTTGCCATTCGATTGGCAACAAAGTGGTCGGCCCCGCTTTCAAGGACGTCGCCAAGCGCTATGCCGGGCAGCCGGATGCGGAAGAGAAACTGGTGCAAAAAGTACTCAAGGGTGGCTCGGGCTCATGGGGTGTGGTGCCGATGCCGGCGAATACGCAGGTCACCGAAGCCGAGGCGCGCATGCTGGTGCGGTGGGTTTTGTCGTTGAAGTAGAGCGGTTTTTCTTAATCAGATCCTATTTACAACGACTTTGCATTTGCTTTGCCGGATACGTTTTCTGCGGTCGAGAGCTGTAAGAACTCAGCCATGGATCACAAGCGCGCTGATTTCTTTGGCCATCCATGTGGGCAAGCGCGCACGCGCCGAGGTAATTTCTTGCAGGTCCGATGGCGCCAGCTTGGCGCGCAATTGGCGAATCGCCTCCCCCGCCTTTTCTGGTCCCAGCCAAGCCAGCGCTCGCACCACATCTCCAGCAGCGCGTCCAGGAAAGATCAGTTGCCAGACCGGCGCGTGCCGAAACTCAACCGTCTGCGCACCGAGTTTTAAGCGGCGACCGCGTCCCGATGTGAGATAGACCGCGCTTATAGGCACCTGTGTGGTCAGGCCCAGCGCATTCGCAGCAGCCGCACCATGCGACACGATCGTTTCGCCGCGCTGACTTGCGAAACCTTGGATCATTTTGACGGTTGACGGCGCACGGTTACCCAAGCGGCTTTCCACGGGAAGGACATAAACACCTCGCCCAGCGCGCAGCAAAGCGCCACACTTGGCCAGGCGTGACAGCACCTGATCTACGGTTGCTCTGCTAGCCAAGTGGAGAAATTCTTTTGCGACCAAAGGTGTTCCCTCCGGCAATTCGGCGGCGTGTTGCAGGATCTGTTTGGCGGTGGTTTGCATGATGAACATTTCTGACAGTTGTCAAGCGCAATGGGACTTCACCCCAGCAGGGGCTGCTAATCGTCAACTAAGCATCAACTAAGCATCAACTGGTTTTCGTCACCTTCCGCAAATGGCGCGGCCGATCCGGGTCCATGCCGCGCGCCACCGATAATTGCGCGGCCATGATGTAAAACGTCTGGATCGCAACGATCGGGTCGAGGTCCGGTGTGGCGGCGATGGGCAAGGTCAGATCGCGCGCGGCCACGTCGTCGGGC
>DATMOE010000432.1:0-4174 GCA_035568435.1 Herbaspirillum sp.
CCGAATCGGCCAATTGGTAGGTGGTCGCAAACTCGGTCGTTTGAATTTTCACATCGAAGCCGGCTTCCTTCGACATCGCCTGCACTACCTGGGCGACTTTCTGCGCGTCGGAGGTGGTCGGCGTCATCAGCGTAAAGCTCGGGTTGGTCACGCCGGCTGCTTTCAAGAGCGCTTTCGCGCGCACGATATCGCGTTTCGGGAGCGGATGCTGCTTGTCGTAAAACGGATTCGATGGCGATACCCACTGGTTGCCGACCGTGCCCTGGCCATCGGCAGCCACTTGTAAAATGCCCTCGCGATCGAGCGACAGTTCGAACGCTTCGCGCACGCGCGGATCGCGTCCGAGCGGATTATTCTTCGACATTTCGCCTTTACCGGTATTGATCGTGATACCGACGTAACCGAGTTCGGCGAAGCGCGCTACATTGAATTTGTTTTCCGTTTTCAATCCCGCGATATCGGAGGTGGCGACCCGTTCGATGATGTCGAGTTGCCCAGAGCGCAAGTTCGCCAGCCGCACCGTGGCGTCGACGATGGGTTGATAAATCACTTTATCGAAGTGGATCGCATCCTTGTTCCAGTAGCCGGCGTAGCGCTCCAGAATGATGTGATCCTGCGCCACGCGTTCCTTGAATTTGAATGGTCCCGAGCACACTGGGTTGGAGCCGAAATCGCTCGGATGGGCCTTCGCTGCTTTGGGCGAAACCATCATGCCGGCGCGGTCGGCCAGAATACTGAGCAATGGCGCAAAGGGGCTGGCCAGTACCAATTTGACCGTCAGCGGATCGACCACTTGGACGCTCTGAAGCGGCGCCAATTCACCTTTCCGGCTCGATCCCGGCAGGTTTTTATCGCGCTCGAGATTGAACTTGACTGCCGCGGCATCGAATTTTTCACCATCTTGGAAGGTGACGCCCGGGCGCAATTTCAAGGTCAATACTTTGTTGTCCGGCGACCATTGATACGAGGTTGCCAGTTGCGGCACGATCTCCAGTTTTTCATTGATGTCGACCAGCTTGTCGCACAACGAGGCGAAGACAAAGCGGCCGACCATGCTGCGCGCCAGCGCCGGGTCGAGGATATCGGGATCTTCCGCGAGGCCGATGCGCAGCGTTTGCGCGCTGGCGATTGCCGTCGCGCTCAAGGCGAGCGTGGCGACAAGCGCGCGCACGACATAAGCGATGCGGCCTGAGGATAAACCAGAGCGAAAAAAAGTACGCATGTAACTATCTCTGTTAGGTGAAAGGGGATCAAACATACTGCGCATCCTTCGGCAGAAATGCCGCCTGCAATTGCTCAAGCCGCCGGTTCGGCGCCCGCACTGCGGTATCCGGCTGCAAGGCTTGCGGCAACGCGATCTCGCGCCAGAAATGGCAAGCCACGCTGTGCCCTGCCTCGCCGCTCAACACCGGCGCTTCTTCGGCGCAGCGCTGTTGCGCATGCGGACAACGGGTATGGAAACGACAGCCCGATGGCGGCGAAATGGGATTTGGCACATCGCCCTGCAACAACTCGCGGGTAAGAACGCGTCCCGGTTCCGGCAATGGAATCGCCGAGAGCAGCGCATGGGTGTACGGATGGCGCGGGCGCGAAAAGAGGCTCTCCTTTTCGGCGTATTCAACGATCTGCCCGAGATACATCACGGCCACATGCGAGGCAATGTGCTTGACCACGGCCAAGTCATGCGCAATGAATACATAGGTCAAGCCAAAACGCCGCTGGATATCCTGCAGCAGATTCACCACTTGGGCCTGAATCGACACGTCCAGCGCCGACACCGGTTCATCGCAAACGATGAGGCGCGGCTCGACAGCCAACGCGCGGGCGATGCCGATGCGCTGGCGCTGGCCGCCGGAAAATTCATGCGGATAGCGCTGCAGATATTGCGGCGACAAGCCGACCAAATCGAGCAGTTCGACCGCCCGTTCGCGTCGCCGGCCAGCGGCCAAGCCATGTAAGTACATCGGTTCGGTCAGGGTTTGCTCGATCGTCATGCGCGGATTGAGCGAGGAATACGGGTCTTGAAAAATCATTTGCAAATCGCGCCGCCGCTCGCGCATCTGGACTTCCGGCAAGATCGTCAAATCCTTACCGTTGAACCATACCTGGCCGGAAGTGGGATCCAGCAGTCGCAGCAGCAAGCGTCCGACGGTCGACTTGCCGCAACCGGATTCGCCGACCACAGCCATGGTTTCGCCGGCGTTCAGCGTGAAACTGACGCCATCAACCGCGTGCACCACCGCATGGTTGCGTGCAAACAAACTGCGCGGCAGCGGAAAATGTTTCACCAGATTGTCTACCCGCAGTAACGGTGGCGCGGCTGGCGCTGGCGCCGGCTCAGGCAAATTAGTGCTTGTCATATTGTTCTGCGTCATCATGCTGCCTGCTCCCAAGCCAGCGGCGCCTTCCAACAGGCGGCGAAATGGCCGGGCGTTAGTTCGGTTAAAGGTGGTGCGGATGCCTCGCAACGCGCATCGGCAAACGGGCAACGGGGCGCGAAACGGCAGCCCGCCATGACCGTCATTGGCGTGGGCACTTGTCCCTCGATGGCTGCCAAGCGGGTTTGCGCCAGATGCAATTTCGGAATCGAGCCGAGCAAGCCGATGGTGTAGGGATGCTGGGGTTCAGCGAACAAGCGATCGACTTTGGCCCGCTCCACCACGCGACCGGCATACATGACCGCAACTTCATCGGCCAATTCTGCAATCACGCCCAAATCGTGGGTAATCAAAATGATGGCGGTGCCGGTATCGGCACGCAAGGCCCGCATCAATTCCAGCACCTGCGCCTGAATCGTGACATCGAGCGCGGTGGTCGGCTCATCGGCGATCAGCAAGCGCGGCTCGCATGCCAGCGCCATGGCAATCATGACGCGCTGACGCATGCCGCCCGAGAGCTTATGCGGATAGGCATCGATGCGTTTTTCAGGCGAGGGAATACGCACGCGGCGCAGCATCTCGATGGCATGCGCGCGCGCTTCGGCGCGGCTCATATCCCGATGGCAGCAAATCGCCTCGATGAGTTGGTCGCCAACCGTGAAGGCCGGATTCATCGACGTCATCGGTTCCTGGAAAATCATGGCAAGGCGGTTGCCGCGCAACTTGCGCAGCTCCTGCTCCGACAGCTTTGTCAGATCAACCCCGTCAAAAGTAATAGAGCCGGAGGCAACCCGCCCCTGCCCCTTCGGCAACAAGCCCATGATCGATAGCGAAGTCACGCTTTTACCGCAACCGGATTCGCCGACAATACCCAGCGTATGTCCCGCCTCCACCGAAAAACTAATACTGTCGATGGCAGTGAATTCACCGCCCTCAACTTTGAAACGGGTTGTCAGATCCCGCACTTCCAGCAATGCACGCATGCGATGAACTACCTTATTATGGGCGACGCAAAGCGCCGCCAAGTTTAACGACCAAAGCGCGGCTGACGCCAAAACCACCATGCGCTTCTTCCTAAATTTCGCACCACATGCACCATGACGCCAAATTGGTGCATGCCCCTCCTTCAACTTACATAATTTAATGCACCAAAATGGATCATTAAATGCACTCTACAATTTAATTCAATATTCAATACCGCCTAATGCAATATTCAAGCCAAGTACCGTGCAAAGGATGAGCGTCCATAACGTCTGCACCAGAACCGACAGCCGGACAGCCGTTGATGCATCAAATTGATCGTATTGATTGTTCCAAGTCTCCAATTGACATTAATAATTTAATTTTGGATACAAAATACATTTTAACCAGATAAGATACACATAG
Organism: Herbaspirillum sp.; assembly: GCA_035568435.1. GTDB lineage: Bacteria > Pseudomonadota > Gammaproteobacteria > Burkholderiales > Burkholderiaceae_D > Herbaspirillum. Next base: position 3,765 of record DATMOE010000432.1, read on the forward strand.
CGATCCAAACTTGCAAGCTGTCACGAAAAGCTTAATCTGGAGCGTTGGGGAAAAATTAATGCGGTGCAACTAAAATAGGCTATCCACCCTCTTTATAGAGATGATCGCTCAACCCCATACCTGGATATTTATGACGAATGGCACCCTGACGGAAAACCGCGCCCGGATCTCCTGCATCATTTGCGCTTTCAACGAAGCGCCGCGCATCGCTGCCGTGCTGGCGGTCGCCGCTGCGCATCCCTTGATGCACGAGATCATCGTGGTGGACGACGGCTCGACCGACAACACGGCCGAAATCGTGCGTCAGTTCCCATTGGTAAAACTGATTGCCTCGCCGGAGAATCGCGGCAAAAGCTTCGCGATGGCGACCGGTGTTGCAGCCGCCCAAAACGATCTCCTGATGTTGCTCG
>DATMOE010000433.1:0-4164 GCA_035568435.1 Herbaspirillum sp.
TGTCATACACCGTAACAACCTTTTGCACGCCACTGATGCCGCGCACGATGTCAGCGCCACGATTGCCTTCGCGCTGCGTCACACGCCCCATCAGATAAACAACGCCATCTTCGGTGACAACCTTGAACGAACCGGAAAACACATCCTTCGCATCGAACAGGCTGGCCAATACCTTGCTGGTGATATAAGTATCGTTGGAACGCGTGCCGATCGATGACGGTTCGCCGATGGTCAACTCATTGAAGACGCCTTCAACGCCGGGAATGGCAGCGGCCTCGCGACCGGCCGCCTGTTTCGCTTCGTCGTTGCGCACTTCGCCGGTCAACAGCAATTTGCGATTAAAGCTGGTGGCATTGATATGCGCAGGGTCGCCGACGACCGAGGGAATACGCGACTCAGCCTTCAACATGATCGATTTATCCTCAGCCTGCGCGCCCAGCGTGCGACGATCGCTGGCAGCAAAGCCGGTGGCAATCGCACCGCCTGCGAGTACGCCGATACAACCTTGCAAGCTGATTGCCACGACGCCGCAAACCGCAACCGCGGCCAGTGGACGGCGCAATACGCCCCATTGTTGTAACAGCATAGTTGACAATTTAGTCATTTCCATCTTCTCCAAATAACGCGACATCGATCCCGTCGCAAATGCAATGAATAGCAAGCAGATGTACTTCCTGGATACGCGCAGTACGATCGTGCGGCACGCATATATGCACATCTGCCTCCGTTAATCTTCTGCCTATCTCGCCGCCGCCTTTGCCGGTCATGGCGACCACCCGCATATCGCGCTCCAGCGCTACGTCGATAGCGGCCAACACATTTTCGGAATTCCCCGAGGTGGAAAATGCCAGCAGGACATCGCCGTTCTGGCCGAAAGCCTGCACCTGTTTTGAGAAAATCTCTTTGAAGGAGTAATCGTTACCGACCGCAGTCATAATTGAACTATCTGTGGTCAATGCCATCGCAGGCAGCGGCAAACGCTCGCGCTCGAAACGGCCCACCAGTTCCGCCGCAAAATGCTGGCAGTCGGCGGCAGATCCGCCATTGCCGCAGGCAAGAATTTTGTTACCGTTGGACAGCGCCGTGAACATTAGTTCAACCGCCGCGGCAATTGGCGTGGCCAACTCAGCCGCTGCGGTCGTTTTTAATTGCGCGCTTTCCTGGAAATGCTGAAGAGTTCGTTGCCTGATCATAAAATTAAGAAATAAGTGACAAATAAAATTTCGCTATACAAGCCTCAGGCCGTTGCGAATGCATTTTTAAGCCAGGACATATTCTCCTGCTCAAAGGCAACAACATCGAAGCGGCACGGCGGCATTGCCCTGTAACGCGACAAGTATAAATGCGCAGCCCGAATCAGGCGCGCCTGCTTGGCCGGCGTCACGCTGGCTGCCGCACCGCCGTAACGCATACTACTGCGCTTTCGCACTTCGATAAACACCAGCGTTTCACGCTCGTTCATGATCAGATCGATCTCGCCGCCTTTGCAGCGAAAATTACGCGTGCGCAACTGCAAGCCTTGTCGCAGCAAATACGCCAGCGCGCGGTCTTCTGCATTATCGCCGGCAATTTGCTTGATGGTGCTGCTGCGGCGCTGATCAGTCATGCATGCCCATCAGCGCTGACTCTGCGTCGGCACGACGATGCCATCCTGATAAACCGCGCGTGTTTCCAGACGCTGAAAATGACTGCCGAAACTGTCGATACTAATGTTCAGCTTGCCGGTCACACCGTCGATATCGAAACTTTTCTTGCCACGCCCAATTTCCAGCGCGATGCGATACGCGTCGATACCCAACGCATAGAGACGATCCAGATCGGCATTGTGTTGTTTCGGATCTTCGACAATCGGCCGTGGATACGTGGCGACCACCGGGCTATCCGTTTCCACCTGCCAGGGAATATCCAGCAGCTTGACGCCATCGAGCTCCGGCTCGCGCATGGACGGATCGTCCGATTGATTGCGCGGATTCAATTGGGAAATGCCATATAACGGGGTATCGATACCGATCGCGCTGCGCAATTGCGTCGTCTGCTGTGCCCCGAGCGCGACAAATAGCAGGGCCGGATGATCGGTATCCATGCGTTGTTTCAATTGCACCAGGCCGCTCGCGCTGAGAGCGCCATTGGCGGCACTCAATTCCAGCGGCGTGACGTCCAGACCCAGCACCTTGCCTTGCGCCATAAATGCCTTCACGGTTCGGCGCTGCCATGCGATGGGCGTAGAGATGGCGAATATCTTGCCGCCGATCCTTTCGCGATCGGTCCACGCCGCGGCCTGACGGGCCTCATCTTCAACGGCCAATGCGGCCACCAGCATTTTCGGCGGCAGCGCCGATTCGATTGCGCCTTCCGGCTGCGTCAACGCCACGGTCGGCTTATCGACCTTGCCGCTTTGCGCAATCGCTGCGGCGCCGTTGCGCGACAACGGGCCGACAATGACATCGTTGCCGCCCAGCGCCGCCAGATAGGTTTTGAGCATTTCCGCGGGTGTATCGCCGCTTTCAACCATATTGACGATCACGCCTTGCTTGTCGTGTTCGTAAGCGGTCAGAAATCCGGTACGCACAGCGTCGGCGGCAGCACCGAAAATGCCTGAGCGTACCGGCAACAGCAATGCGATTCTGATGGGTGCTACAGCGGGGGCGGTAAAGGGGGCAGCAGCGGCGACGCTGATCAAGGACGGATCGTCCGGGGTAATCGTTGTATTTGCCAGCACGGAAGCGCACAATCCGGTCACGACGCCGCTTAACAAAAGCATTCTTATCCATTTGCCCGACATTTCTACAGCTCCTATGAATCAAACGCCAACCAGCGCGCTCGCTACGCTAGCTGTCCTGAACGAGGTAGCGCTGCAAAGCTATCCGCAGTCCGCATTATATGTGCTGGCCACGCCCATCGGAAATGTTTGCGACATCACGTTGCGTGCTTTACACGTCCTGAGTATTGTCGATGCAGTTGCCTGCGAGGATACGCGCAATACGGCGCATTTGATGACGCGTTACGGTTTATCCAAAACACTGATCGCCGCGCATGAGCACAACGAACGCGAAGTAGCGGACAAAATTATCGCCCGGCTGGTCGCCGGTGAACGGATCGCCCTGGTGTCGGACGCAGGCACTCCTGCCGTATCGGACCCCGGCGCGCGCATTGTCGATGCGGTGCGCAATGCCGGTTTGCGCGTATTGCCGCTGCCCGGCGCCTCGGCTGCAGTCACCGCGCTCTGCGCCAGCGGGCTGGTCAACGATCAATTCCATTTCGCCGGTTTTCTGCCGGCCAAAGCCAAGCAGCGCGAAAATGCATTGGCATTGCTGATTAACTTATCGTCGACATTAGTACTGTATGAAGCGCCGCATCGCATTACGGAAACCGTAGACGCCTTGCTGCTGGCTTTCGGCCCGGAACGCCAGATCGTGCTGGCGCGCGAGCTGACCAAGCAATTCGAAGAGATTCATCGCTGCCCACTGGCCGCGGCGCCCGCCTGGCTGGCGCAGGATAGTAATCATCAACGCGGGGAATTCGTCTTGCTGATCGAAGCCGCGCCAGCGGCCACCGACGATGACGCAGAAGCAGATCGCGTACTACAGATCCTGCTGGCCGAGCTGCCCTTAAAACAGGCAGCGGCGCTGGCGGCGCAGTTGACCGGCGGCAAGAAAAATGCGCTCTATGAACGCGCGCTGGCCTTGCGCGAAGACGTGCAGCAGTGAAGCGGCTGATTTATAGCCTCAATGCCTGCAGCCTCAGTGCGCGCTCGATTCGGAAAACAAATTAATCACGACAACGCCGGCCACGATCAAGCCGATACCGATCAAGGCCGGCGCATCCAAGGTCTGGCCGTATAGGAAATAGGCCACCAGAGAGACCAGGACAATGCCGATGCCAGCCCAGATTGCGTAGGCGATACCCACCGGTATCGTTTTCAATGTCAATGCCAAGAAGAAAAATGCCAGCGCATAACCGGCCACCACCAGTATCGAAGGCAGCAGCCTGGTAAAGCCGTCCGCGGCGCGCAGCGCAGAAGTTGCAATGACTTCTGAAGCGATCGCAATGGCCAGATAAAAATAGGGATGCATGGTGCTACCTTTCAAAAAAGCGACGGTAGCCGGCCGGCTTATTTATTTTCCACCACAAATGGCGTCACGTTCACGCGTGCGCGGATAAGTT
>DATMOE010000434.1:0-4867 GCA_035568435.1 Herbaspirillum sp.
CGCGTCAGCCAGCGTGGCGTTGCCCGCGAGAAGTTGTTTGAGGCAGAGGCGCAGTTCAAGCAGCAGGCAGACTGGAATTTGTTTTATGTGGCACTCACGCGGGCTAAACAATTATTGATTGTCAGCGGGGTTGCAGATAAACGTGGCGGCAGTGGCAGCGGCGGTTTGATGGCCAACGGCTGGTATGCGCGTCTGCAAGGCGCGCATGACTTGCTTGATGCGCTTGGCGATGCCGACGAGCAGGAGCACGCGCAACCGGAATCGCCCGGCGCGCAATTGACGCTGGCGTTGCCGGTGAGCGATCCGGCAGTCGCGCATAGCGATGTGAGCGCGCTTGAAGCGGCGCAATTTACCTTGCCGGTATTCGCGCCGCCGCTGTTGCCGGTTGCGGTGACGCTCGATCGGGCCGATGACGATTTGCCGCAAGCTGCCCGGGCCGACGCAATTGCCGAGGGTGTGGCTTTGCACGGCTTGCTGGAGCGGCTTTGCCAGCAGACACAATGGCCGTTGACGATACCGGATGCGGCGGCGATTGCGCGTTGGCTGCCTTGCGCGCTGCCGTTGGCCGAAACGGTACGGCGGCAGGCCGTGACCTTGTTATCGCAAACGCATCTGCGGCGGTTTTTCGACCCTGCGCAATATCTGCAGGCGCGCAGCGAAATGGAAATCGTGGTCGATGGCGCTGTGCTGCGCTTGGACCGGATGGTGGAGTTTGCCGATGCAGTCTGGATTTTGGATTACAAGCGCAATTTGCTGGACAGCGAGCGGCAGGATTATCAGGCGCAATTAACGACCTATCGCGCTGCGTTGCAATCGGTCTGGCCGGCTAAATTAATACGCACTGCGCTGATTACAGTTGACGGGCAATTGTGGGAATAAATTGCTGGAATGGTTTACGCTGCTGTCGGACACTAGGCATGCATCCGACAGCCGCTTGAAAATTTTGCGATAGAGCCGCTAAATAGTTCCGTGTATTATCTGGGCTCATCAACTCTTGCCGCCGGAACATGACCGGGCCGGATGAACCTTCTCGGGTTCGCAGCGTCGCACGCAAGATCGCTATAGCGCGCTATGCGTTATCGGATTTTGCATTTTCAAATGATTCATTCGATTTTAAGGGAGCCTATGGACTGGTCTCTTCCATCTTTTATGCTCGGGCAGTCCTTGCATTGGAATGCATTGCTTTTGTTCGGCAGTTTGTTGCTGTTTGGCTTGCTCGCCGGCTACATCGTTACCAAAACCCATTGGGTGCCACGCATTACCGGTTATCTGTTGGTCGGATTCATACTCGGCGAGGGATGCCTGAACCTATTGACCGGCGAGGTACTGGAATCGCTGAATATTTTTGCCGATATTGCGGTTGCGCTGGTGGTGTATCAGCTCGGCCGCTATGTCGATATCGGATGGTTGCGCCGCGAGAAATGGCTGCTGGCGACGGTACTGAGTTCTTCTTTATTGTGTTTCCTGTTCGTCAGCATCGCTCTCAAATGGCTGGGAACATCGCATATTGTGGCGGTGATGGCGGGTGTTTTTTCTATCGCTTCGGCACCGGCGGTGATCCTGGTGGTGCTGCGCGATTTGCGCGCCGAAGGCCAGGTGACGCGGCGTCTGGCGGTGATGACTGCGCTCAATAATGTCGTCGCGCTGCTGGTGGTATATATGCTGCTGCCGGTCGTCGTCAGTGAAAAAGGCACGTCGATCTGGACGCCGATCGGGCATGCGATTTATGCCATCGGCGGTTCCTTCTTGCTGGCGTATGTCACTTATCGACTGATGATGCCGCTGGCGCGTTTGCTGGGCCGTCAGCGCGCCCGCCAGTTCGTGCTGGTGATTGCGGTCATGGCGCTGGCCACCGGTGCGGCGTATGCCTTGAATCTGCCGGTATTGTTGACCATGCTGGCGTTCGCCATTTTTTCGAAAAATCTGGATTCCCAATTCGATCTGATGGAGCTGGAGTTCGGCGCTACCAATGAATTATTTATCGTCATGCTATTCGTTGCGGTTGGCGCATCGATCCGTTTAGCCGATTTGAGTACGGTCGGCATCGCTGTGCTGGTGTTGATCGGTGCGCGCTTTCTGGCTATGGCGTGCGGTGTGTTTATGTTTGCACGCGTGGCGCGCATGAATTGGTCGCAGGCCGGTTTGATTGCCCTCGGTACTTTGCCGATGACGGAAGCCGGTGTCGGTCTGATGCAGACGCTGGGTCATTTGTATCCGCATACCACCGCTGCGATGATGCCGTTATTGGCCGGGTGCCTGATCGTGCTGGAGCTTGGCGGCCCGATTGCGGTGCAGTTTGCTTTGTTGAAATCAGGTGAAAGTGGACGCGAAGGATGACGCAAATGACGACGCAAAATTCTGTTAACGAACCGATTCAATCGGCTGATCCGGCCGTGCCGCTTGCACCAAGCGCCGCGGGCATTTTGCCGTTTACCGCATCGACGCCTTTTACGATGGGCATCGAGCTTGAGCTGCAACTGGTTAACCGGCGCAATTACAATCTCGCCAGCGATGCCGTGGATTTACTGACCTGGATCCAGCCGCGTGCGTTGCAAAAGCAGATCAAGCTCGAGATGACGCAGGGCATGATTGAATTGAATTCCGAAGTACATACTCGCGTCGATCAGTTGATCGAGGAGTTGAAGGTGTTGCGCGCGGCCTTGAACAAGGGCGCGCAACATTTGAATATCGATGTCTCCGGCGGCGGGGCGCATCCATTTCAGCATTGGCATGAGCAGCGCATTACCCCCAGCGAACGGTTTAATCATCTGTATGAAAAATACGGTTATCTGGCCAAGACATTTACGGTCTTCGGCCAGCATATCCATATCGGCGTGGCCAATGGCGATGACGCGCTTTATCTGACACATGCGTTTTCGCGTTTTATTCCGCACTTCATTGCGTTGGCTGCGGCGTCGCCGTTTTATCAGGGCGCCGATACGCGGTTTGCTTCGTCGCGCAGCAATGTCGTGCGGGCGTTTCCGTTGTCTGGAACGGCGCCGGTATTGACCGAATGGTCGGCATTCGAAGCGTATTACGATGAATTGCTGCGCATGGGAATCGTCGGCAGCATGAAAGATTTTTATTGGGATATCCGGCCCAAGCCTGAATACGGCACGGTGGAGATCAGGGTTTGCGATACGCCGCTGACGATCGAACATGCCGCCTATCTGGGCGGTTATGCGCAATTACTGGCGCGCTGGATTCTGACCGAGCGGCCGTTCGACATCACGCCGGATTTTTATCTGTTATATCAATACAATCGTTTTGAGGCGAGTCGTTATGGATTGGACGGCATGATTGCCATGCATCGCCAAGATCCGCGCACATCATTCAAGCAGCCGCTATTCGAACATGTGCAAATGCAGTTGAAGCTGCTGGAGCCGTATGTGCAGAACGAGGCGGACAGCATGACCTTGCAGCATTTGCATCGCATCGCCAATGAACGCCGCGGCGATGCCGATTGGTTGCGTCAGACGTTTGCCAAACGCGGCTCGCTCAACGATATGATGCGTCTTTCGTCGGCGCTTTGGATGGGGCAGAGGCAGGAATGACAAAGCAATTCGACGTTGCCGTCATCGGCGCCGGCGCGGCCGGTCTGATGTGTGCGGCGGCCGCCGGCCGGCAGGGCAAAACCGTGGTGCTGATCGATCATGGGACCAAGCTGGCGGAGAAGATCCGCATTTCGGGTGGCGGGCGCTGCAATTTCACGAATATCAATGCTGGCCCGCAGCATTTTTTATCCGGCAATCCGCATTTTTGTAAAAGTGCGCTGTCGCGTTACACGCCGCAGGATTTCCTCAGTCTGATCCGGCGCTATCGCATTGCTTATCATGAGAAGCATAAGGGGCAATTGTTTTGCGACAATTCCGCTGAAGACATTATCGCCATGCTCAAAGCCGAATGCGATCTGGCCGGCGTGCAGTGGCGCATGGGCTGCGGCGTGCAGGGCGTCGGCAAGGATGGCGCGCTGTTCCGTATCGATAGCGATAACAATGGCGGCGTCATATTGGCGGCTAATGTCGTCATCGCTACCGGCGGCTTGTCGATTCCCAAAATCGGCGCCACCGATTTCGCTTATCGCATCGCCCGGCAATTCGATTTGAAACTGGTGCAAACGCGTCCCGGCCTGGTGCCGCTGACCTTCGATTCGGTCGCGTGGCAGTCGTTAGCCGAGTTGGCCGGCATTGCGCTGCAGGTGGAAGTCGAAACCGGCGCCAAGAAAGAACGCGGTTATTTTCTGGAAGATTTGTTGTTTACCCATCGTGGCTTGTCGGGGCCGGCGATTCTGCAGATATCGAGTTTCTGGCAACCGGGTACGCCGTTGATGATTAATTTATTGCCTGAAATCGATGTTGCCGCTTATTTGATTGAAGGCAAAAGCACGCTGAAGAAGAATTTAGGCAATGTGCTGGCGCAATGGATGCCGGCGCGGCTGGCCGACGGTTGGCTGCTGGCCAATCAGTTCGACCCTGGCGCTAAAATCGCCGATATGCCGGACAAGCTGTTGCGGCGCTTGGGTGAAACATTGAACCGTTGGCAAGTCGCGCCGAGCGGCTCCGAAGGGTATCGCAAGGCGGAAGTAACAATGGGCGGCGTCGATACCGGCGAGTTGTCGCAGCAGAGCATGATGGTTAATAAGGTTCCCGGCCTGTATTTCATCGGCGAAGCGGTGGATGTGACAGGGTGGCTGGGCGGTTACAACTTTCAATGGGCTTGGGCTTCAGGGATGGCGGCGGGATTGTCGTTTGGGTGATGTATGTGGTTGTTTTATGTCAAATTTGCGTGCCGATTTCGCAAATTTACGACAAAACCGGACGAAACCCATGCGTGGCTTCCATTGAATAAACTGTTCTGGTACAATCGC
>DATMOE010000435.1:0-2119 GCA_035568435.1 Herbaspirillum sp.
GCCCTTGTGCGACGCCGCCTTGGGGCGGTATCAAGGTCAGTGTGGCGCTCATCAAATCATCGGCAACGATCAGCGAGTACTCACCGTCGCGCCGATGCGCTACGGTCATTGTCGTGGGCTCTTTGGCTTGTTGTGTCGCACGAACAAAGCCGGACAGCGCTGCTTCATCGATCCAGAATGCGCCGTAACCCTGTTCGGCCATCGCTTCTTTGCATGAAAGCATGCTCGGCGGCGTGGCGCGGCCACTTTCTTGCGTTGGCACTTCGTTGTCCATGACGATGGCGTCACTCGCGCCACCCATTGCGGGGAGCGCAGAAACTTGGGGCTGAGGGATGGGCGTAAAGGTGACTTGTAATGCGCCAGTACTTTCATCAAGAACAAAGACTAAAGCTTGAGTTGCGGTAGTCACAATTAAATCCTTATAGGTATTATTTTTGATCGCGCATTTTGGCACAAATTTTTATTCCTCATAGGAAAAATCGCAATCTCCAAATAGTCATCATGCGTTTAATTGCAGCCTTGCGGCGGACAAGGTTATTTGTCTTGCAAAATTAACAATGAAATTCCAGGCGAAAATTGAAGTTCGTGATCAAAGTGCCCGCAATGACTTCCGGCCGGTTTCAACGATGCGTTTGCACAAACTGGCCATGCGCGGCGACTGCACATCCCAACTGTGCCAATACAACGCCACATCGGTCGGATGTTGCGGCGCCAGGTCGATCAATTCAGTTTGTGTAAAAATTTTTTCAAGTTGTAGCTCAGGCACCATGCCGTAGCCCAATCCCTGTTCAATGGCCTGCAGGCGCGGGCCGGGTATCGGTACGTAATGACGCGGAAAACCATCCGGCAGCAGCCCGAATTGCAACTTCAGAAAGCGCGATTGCAAATCATCTTTTCGCGTATGGGCAATGACAGGCGCCTGCGCTGCCGCCTGTCGCGTCATCCCCTGCGGAAACCAGCGCGCCTTGAACGCCAGGGACGCCATTAATCGATAACGCATGACGCCCATCAACGCGGCGCTGCAACCGCGCATCGCACGCGGCTCACTTGAAATGCAACCGATGGTGCGACCGGTTTCCAATGAGCGATGCGTATGCGCCTGATCATCTACGGTCAGATCCAATAAAACATTTTCCTTTAACAAAACCTCCACCAGTTCCGGGAAAAACCAAGTGGATAAGGTATCCGCATTCACCGCCACGACCGCCGTCCAGAGCGCGTCTTCCGGGCCGGCCAAATCGGCCACGAAATCGGCTTCGAGTTGCGAAGCACGGCGCAGATATTGCAATAGACGCATCCCTGTTGTGGTCGGCAGACAGGGTCTGTTGCGTATCACCAGCGGGCCGCCAAACTGACTCTCCAAGGTACGGATTCGCTGCGATACGGCCGAGGCAGTCAAATGCAAACGTGCCGCCGCTTTTTCAAAGCTTCCCGTATCGAGTACTGCTAGCAGAGCCGTCGCCTGCTTGGCGTTGATATCCATAAAAAAATATTTCCTTAGAAAAACTAATCATAGCAAATAAGCTTTTCATGTCCTTTAGCAGGCAATACTAGCTCGCCATAATGCTGCTCTTCTAACGCGATTTATACCTCCCTACCTATGCGCCAACGTTTACGTTTTGCCGTCGGGCTTGCGGTGGGCTTGAGTGCTGCCGGCATATTGAGCATGGCAACCGCGGCCTGGTATGTCTGGGGCCAATTACCCGCTATCGATGCACTTGCCAATTACCAGGCAGCAGAACCCTTGCGTATTTATTCCGCAGATGGCGAGCTGCTTGCGCAATACGGCCCTGAACGCCGTGAAGTATGGCCGCTGACGCAAATCCCGCCGACCATGCGCGCCGCTCTGCTGGCGATCGAGGATGCGCGCTTCTATGCGCATGGCGCCGTCGATTACGCCGGTATCGGACGTGCTGCATTGGCCAATATTTTTACCGGACGACAAGGTCAGGGCGGCAGCACCATCACGATGCAGGTGGCGCGCAATTTTTATTTGACGCGTGAAAAAACCTGGAGCCGCAAATTCGCCGAGATTCTGCTGGCCTACAAACTGGAATCCCGTTTCGGGAAAGACCGTTTGCTGGAACTGTATATGAATGAGATTTATCTCGGCGAACGC
>DATMOE010000436.1:0-3413 GCA_035568435.1 Herbaspirillum sp.
CCAGCCGCACTGACGAGGGATTTGATCAGAAAATCGCGCCGTGGCTTGGTATCGCTTGAATCGCTCATCGTTTTATGGTCCCCGTGAAAAAAGTTATATCGATGCATCAATATTTTATTATTGCTTAATAGAAATTTTACATTAGGCTGTAATAATCATCGGTGATTATTCTGCATTAATGCATGAACACAACAGATGACCGTTACTTTGATGCGTTTTTAAAGTTCGACTATTTCCTTACCGTAATAAATAGATCCATACGACACGATATTGTCCATCGGCCGAGCAGTCATTTTTAGAGGAATAAACCGCGCTATGTCGTTCATGAGAAATGCAAACATCGGTAGAAAAATCACCATCATCTTTGGTATTGTTTTGTTGGTTTCAACAGTGACTACCGGCATCGGCCTGTGGCAGTTGAACAAAATGACCGCGTCCGTAAAGGAGCTGATGGAATTGCCGTTGACCAAAGAGCGTTTGGTCAACGACTGGTACCGGATCATTTATGGCGGCTCGCGCCGCAACATTGCAATCGCCAAAAGCGCAGACAACTCCCTTGTGTCGTTCTTTGCGGAGGACTCGTCCAGCAGTTCGAAGGAGGCGGGTGAAATCCTGAAAAAGGTCGAGCAGCTGCTGACCTCTGAGCAAGAGACCCAACTGCTGAAAGAGATCGCCAAGACACGCGACGACTACAACCTGCAAAAAGCGGCGATCACGAAGACCAAGGACGCCAACAACATGGCGGAGGCGACCAAGATACTGGACGAGAAATTCGTCCCGGCAGCCGCCAAATACCAGGGACAATTACGCGAGCTGGTAGCGATGCAGCGCAAGCAGATCGATAACGACGCGGCAGAGATCGAACAAGCCTCCGTCATGAGCTTTCGTCTGCAACTGGCCTTTACCATTTTCTTGACGCTGCTGGTGGTCTTGTGCGGCTTCGCGCTGAAAACCAGCATTGTCAGGCCGCTGTCGGTTGCCATCGGCGTCGCGCGCCGCGTGGCGAGCGGGGATCTGAACACCGGCATCCAGGCCACTTCCAAGGATGAAGCCGGCCAGATGCTTGAGGCACTGCGCGTGATGAACAATTCGCTGCGCGGGCTGGTGACGGAAGTGATGCAGGGCGCCAGCACCATTGCGAGCGCATCGGGTGAAATCGCGCAAGGGAACCAAGAGCTATCCTCGCGCACCGAGCATCAGGCTAGCTCGCTGGAAGAGACGGCCTCGTCAATGGAACAATTGACGTCGACGGTCAAGCAGAATGCCGACAACGCCCGCCAGGCGAATCATCTGGCGGCGTCAGCCTCGGATATTGCGGCCAAGGGCGGTGCTGTGGTGCATCAGGTCGTCGATACCATGGCGGCCATCAATGCATCGTCGAAAAAAATTGTCGACATCATCAGCGTCATTGACGGCATTGCCTTTCAAACGAATATTCTGGCGTTGAACGCGGCAGTGGAGGCCGCCCGTGCGGGCGAACAAGGCCGCGGTTTTGCCGTCGTCGCCGCAGAAGTGCGTAATCTGGCGCAACGTTCGGCTGCGGCCGCCAAAGAAATCAAAGCCTTGATTGACGACTCGGTCGACAACGTCGGAAAAGGCAGCACACTGGTCGCGCAGGCGGGCACGACAATGGAAGACATTGTCGAAAGCATCCGGCGGGTGACGGACATCATGGGCGAAATTACTGCCGCCACCGAGGAACAGTCCGCAGGCATCGAGCAAATCAATCAGGCTATCGGCCAGATGGATGAGGCCACGCAGCAGAATGCGGCACTGGTGGAGGAAGCGGCGGCTGCTTCCGAGGCAATGCAGAAGCAGGCCGGCGAGCTGGCAAATGCCGTGCGGGTGTTTAAGATCGATGGCGCTTAATCAGCGTTGCCCTAAGCCATTCCACCGCCGCCTGCACCGTCTTTGGCCCAGGCCCATTTCGCAGCAGGATGGGCTTTGAGTACATCGCGCACACGCTTGAGTTTTTCGATCGCATCCGGCCCGCGGCGGATACCCACACCCACCATCAGAATTTCGATCAGCGCCAGATGCGCAAAATAGGATTCCGTCCCCACGCGCACCACGGCGTCCTCGGGAATCGATATCGTCAGCGGAATGGTGCAGTGCCTGGCCAGAGGTGAATTGGGCTGCGTCATCGCGATGACCGTCGCACCCTGCTCGCGCGCGAGTTCGACCGCTTCCAGAAGCGTCGGCATCTGGCCGACGTGGGATATGGCAAGCACCACGTCATCAGGGCCCAGCGAGGCGGCCGATATGAGCTGCATGTGCGCGTCGAAATAAGAATTTGAAATAAGTCCGAGCCGGAAAAAACGCCCTTGTGCATCGTTTGCCAGCGACGTTGATGTGTTGCCTACGCTGTAGCAATCGACGCGGCGTGCGGCGGCGATTTTCTCGATCGCGGACTCGATCATTACCGTGTCGATCTGTTGTTCCAGATTCGTTATGAAGGCAGCGGCGCCGAACAGAATCTTGTGGACTATCTCGCCGACGTTGTCGGTGCTGCTCACTATGCGATGTAAATAAGGCGTGCCGACAGCCAGGCTCTGCGCAAGTTGCAATTTGAAATCGGTCAGGCCGCTGAAGCCCAGTGTGCGGCAAAGACGCACGATGGTCGGCGCACTGACGTCCGCCCGCAGCGCCAACTCATCGACACTGGCGCGCACTGCCCACTCCGCATTGTCGAGGAACACCTGGGCCGCTTTGCGGCTGGCAGTGGGCAAGGTATCCATTTCGGCCCGCAGGCGCTCCAGCGGATTGGTGCTGATGCCAGGAACTAGTTGTACTTTCTCCATTACAGCAGCGCACCGCGCGCGGCAATCGGCCAGAGTGCTTCGACCTTTTCGCCACGCACGCATACTAGATTGTCATAGAGGTTGACAGTCGGATCGCAATGACCCGGCACCAGCATCAGTTTCTCGCCCAGCGTGAGCGCGGCGGCATTCGGCGTTTCGATCACGCCATGCTCGTCGGCGGCTTTCACGTAACGCAAATCCTTGCGCTGCCACACACCCGGCATGCCGGAGTCGACGCTGGAAGCCTTCAATCCCGCATCGACCACAGCCCGCTCGGCGGTGGGCCGGCTCATGACGGTGGTCAGTACAAACAGCGCATTCTCGAATGCGATGTCATCTTCGCCGCGTTGGTTGTCGTTGTAATCCCGGTCCAGGAATATAAAGGAACCGGCCTGCATTTCATTGAAAACGCCGGAGTCGCGTTCGTGGATGAAAGTACCGGTGCCGGCGCCGGTGATGATCTCGACTGCAATGCCGCGCGCCTCAATGGCCAGCTTGACCGCGCGCGCCGTGTCGGCGGCGCTGCCGATGGCGGCAGCGCGTTGCGCATCCGTGCGCATGTGCTGGGCTGGACCCTGATAACACTGCAGTCCGGCGAAGCGCAGCGGCGGA
>DATMOE010000437.1:0-9946 GCA_035568435.1 Herbaspirillum sp.
AAATCAGTGCGCGACTGCCGGTGGTCTTCCCATTACATCCTCGCACGCGCGGCATGATCGAAAAATTCGGATCAAGCGCCATGATCGATACCCCGGAGATACTGATTTTGCCACCGATGGGTTATCTGGAAATGCTTGGGCTGATGAAAGATGCCCGTCTGGTACTGACTGACTCCGGCGGGATCCAAGAAGAAACGACGGCGCTCGGCATACCGTGCATTACGCTCAGGAACAATACGGAAAGACCTATCACGGTTGACCTCGGCACCAACACCATCGTCGGCCAGGACCAGGAAAAAATTCTGGCAGTCTTCGACGACATCATGAAAAACGGCGGCAAAGCCGGCCGCACCCCGGAATTTTGGGACGGCCATGCGGCAACCCGCATTGCACGTGAACTCACTGCTTGGCTAGACCAGCGACGGCAGGCGCTGGCACAAATGCTGCCGGAACCGGGAGGATGATATGGAACTGGAACCAGCCGAGCAGGCACAGATTCGCAATGCAATGACCGTCGACGTAGAAGATTATTTTCAGGTTTCTGCTTTTGCGTCCACCATTTCAAGGGAAAGCTGGCCTTCGCAATCTTGCCGCGTCGAACGCAACATCGATCGCATACTGGCAATTTTCGACGAGCGCAGCATCAAGGCGACCTTCTTTACGCTGGGCTGGATCGCCGAGCGTTATCCATCCATGGTCGCGCGCATTGTCAAAAACGGTCACGAACTGGCCAGCCACGGTTTCGGACATCTGAGGGTGAGCGACCAGCAGCCCGCTGAGTTTGCCGACGACATCAGCCGCAGCAAAGCCGTGCTTGAAGATATCGGCGGCCAGCCGGTCCTGGGATATCGCGCGCCGAGTTTTTCGATCGGCAACGCCAATCTCTGGGCGCTGGAGGCCTTATTCAAGGCCGGCTATCGCTACAGTTCCAGCATCTATCCGATCAGGCACGATCACTATGGCATGCCCGACGCACCGCGTTTTGCGTTTTATCCGAACGGCGTCAACGGCCTGCTGGAATGTCCCATCAGCACCGTTCGCCTACGCCAAAAAAATTATCCCGCCGGCGGCGGCGGCTTTTTCCGCCTCTTTCCCTACACCATGTCGCGCTGGCTGCTGCGGCGCGTCAACGAACGCGACCGGCAACCGGCCATATTTTATTTTCATCCATGGGAGCTGGATCCCGGACAGCCCCGCCAGAGCGGCATCGGCATGAAAACCCGCTTCCGGCACTACGTCAACCTGCACCGCACCGAAACACGCATCAAGGCCCTGGCGGAAGATTTCCAATGGGATCGGATGGACCGCATTTTCTTGGACGCGAAATGAACGCAAACAATCGATTTTATATGCCGCAGGCCGCACATGGCGGATCGGACACGGCGCCTACAGTGCACCTGCTGCAGGCCGGCGACACGCAAAGATGGGACGACTTCGTGCTCGGATGCGAGCAGGCAAATTTTTTCCACTGTGCCGGATGGAAAGAAGTCATCGAGCGTGCATTCGGACACCGCACCTATTTCCTGTATGCCGAATCGGAAGGCCGGATTTGCGGCGTGCTGCCGCTGGCCCAAATCAAAAGCCGCCTGTTCGGGCATTCGCTGAGTTCCTTGCCTTTTTGCGTCTATGGCGGCATTGCGGCGGATCTGCCGGAGGCGGCCGATGCATTGGATCGCGCGGCGCAATCGCTGGCGGCCGAATTGAACGTGGACTACCTGGAATATCGCCATCTCCAACCGCAACATCCAGAGTGGCCCACCAAGGATTTGTATGTAACCTTTCGCAAGGAGATCGATCCCGACGAGGAAGCGAACTTGCAAGCCATTCCGCGCAAGCAGCGCGCCATGGTCCGTAAGGGAATCAGGGCTGGTTTGCGCAGCGAAATCGATCACAATACAGACCGTTTCTTTGCCGCCTATTCCGCCAGCGTACATCGTCTCGGCACGCCGGTTTTTTCGAAAAAATACTTCAAGCTGCTCACCGAAGTTTTTCCGCAGCATTGTGAAATCCTGACCATTACGAAGGACAACCGCACCGTCAGCAGCGTGCTGAGTTTTTACTTCAAGGGCGAGGTCTTGCCCTATTACGGTGGCGGCAATGCGAGTGCGCGTGAATTGGCGGCCAACGATTTCATGTATTGGGAGCTCATGCGGCGCGCGTGCGCCAGAGGTATTCGCGTGTTCGACTTCGGCCGCAGCAAACACGGTACGGGCTCATTCGACTTCAAGAAAAACTGGGGCTTCCTGCATCAACCGCTGCACTATGAATATCAACTGCATCGCGGCCAGGCGATACCGGACACCAATCCCCTCAATCCTAAATACCAGCTCATGATCAAGACATGGCAACGCATGCCGCTGTCCGTGGCCAATATAGTCGGCCCCTATATCGTCAAAAACCTGGGATAACGAATTGGAACATCTTCTTTTCCTGGTGCATCGCATGCCGTATCCGCCCAACAAGGGGGACAAGATACGCTCGTTCCATTTGTTAACACATCTGGCGCAGCGCTACCACGTGCATCTCGGCACATTTGTCGACGATCCGAACGATTGGCAGTTTGCCGATACCGTGAAAAAGCTGTGCCGGGAAACCCATTTCGCAAAACTCGATACACGCGTGGCGCGTGTGCGCAGCCTTGGCGCGCTGCTCGCCAATCGCGCCCTCAGCCTGGATTATTACCGCGATGCCGGTCTGCATGCCTGGGTCGAAAACCTGTTGGCAAAAATAGCTGTTTCACGTGTCCTGGTTTTTTCATCGGTCATGGCGCAATATGCGCTCGATCCTCGACTGACGCGGCGCATTGTCGACTTTGTCGATGTCGATTCGGACAAATGGATGCAGTATTCCGAACAAAAAACCTGGCTCCTGCGCTGGCTTTACAGGCGCGAAGGCCGCCGCTTGCTGCAATACGAGCGGCAGATCGCCCGCGATTTCGATGTTTCGCTGTTTGTATCTCAATCGGAAGCGGCGTTATTCCGGCGACTCGCACCTTGCAGTGCGCAAAAAATCGGCTTTTTCAACAACGGTGTGGATATCGATTATTTTTCGCCCGCCCACCGGTTCGAGAATCCTTATCCGCAAGATCAGGCCGTCATCGTCTTTACCGGTGCGATGGACTACTGGCCCAATGTCGATGCCGTGCAATGGTTTGCGCGGGACATCTTTCCGCTGGTGCGCGCCCGTCACCCAGATACGCTGTTTTATATCGTCGGCGCCAAACCCTCGGCGCAGGTACGGGCGCTGGCGGATTTGCCGGGCGTGCGGATCACCGGTACGGTTGCCGATATCCGTCCCTACCTGGCGCATGCGCGGTTTGCCGTTGCTCCCTTGCGTATCGCACGCGGCATACAAAACAAGGTATTGGAAGCCATGGCGATGCAAATACCTGTGCTGGTATCGCCGCAGGCGCTGGAGGGAATCGATGCGATGCCCGGCCAGGAGCTGATGCTGGCCGCAACGACAGAAGCGTTTGCCGATGCCGCATCGGACCTGTTGCAAACGAACACGTCTCTGGCCGCCCGCGCCAGGGTAAAGATGGAAACAAGCTATTGCTGGCGCAACAAACTCGCGATTGTCGATGCGCTGCTTGAGAATCAACTTGAGAATCATCAACCCGATCAGCCCGTTAACTTTACAGCGCAATAAGGAGGAGCTATGCCTACCCAAACCCTCGTTCTGGCCGATCGCGCATCGATGCTCAAAACAATTCTGATTGCCTTGGCGTTGTTGACGCCGCTGCTGATTTATTGGAATACGCTGCAATCGATCATCGCGATCTGGAACAGATCCGAAACCTTCACGCACCAATATTTTATTTTGCCGATCAGCCTCTGGCTGATCTGGCGGCGCCGCGAAACGCTGGCGCAAATGACACCGGAGCCGTTTCCGTTGGCGCTGGTCTTGCTGATGTTGTGCGGCCTGGCGTGGCTGCTGGCCGACCTTGCCGATGTGCAAATAGTGCGGCAGTACGCATTCGTGGCGATCATCATCTCGGCTGCCGTCGCACTGCTCGGCAAGCGTATTTCATGGACGATTGCGTTTCCCCTCGCCTTCCTGCTGCTAATGGTCCCGTTCGGCGAAATCTTCATCAATCCCCTGATCGAATTTACCGCAAATTTTACAGTCGGGGCACTCAGAGCGACCGGCATCCCCGTTTTACGCGAGGGCAATGCCTTTGTCATTCCATCCGGCCGCTGGTCGGTAGAGGAGGCCTGCAGCGGTATACGCTATCTGATCGCCTCGGTCACGCTGGGTTGTCTCTACGCCCATCTCAGCTATCGGTCACGGCTGCGCCAGGCCGGTTTTATACTCGTGTCGATCGCCGTTCCCATTGTCGCCAACGGACTGCGGGCGTACATGATTGTCATGATCGGCCACCTCAGCGACATGCGCCTGGCAGTCGGTGTCGATCATCTTATCTACGGCTGGCTGTTCTTTGGACTCGTGACGTTCATCATGTTTTGGATTGGCAGCTTCTGGGGCGAAAATCTGAAGCAAGCAACGATTGAGCAAGCACCGATTGCCGCAGCGGCAGCACCGGCACGCTTGCCTGCCTCGCCCGGCCAACCGGCAGCTGCCCGGAAATTCATGCTCTTTGCCGCATGCACCATTGCCTGCATCGGCATCTGGCCCGCGTATGACTTATTTATGTATCGCAGCCAAGCCGACGCCACGTCAGCCACACCAGCCACGCTGACGCGACTGCACAGCAACTGGCAGGACAGCAACGCGTTTTCGACCTGGAAACCAAGCTTTTATCCAGCCGGGACTGAACTCTATCGCTTCTTCCAGCAGGGCTCGCAGCAGGTCGGCCTGAGCATTTATTATTACCGCAACCAGCATCAGGGAGCGACCCTCATCAGCTCTGCCAACCGGATTTTGCCCGAGAAAAACAGCCCCTGGAACACACTGTCCTCCACGATCCGCACCGAATCGCTGTCCGGTCGGCAACTGGCGCTGCGGGAGGAAATAATCCAGGGCGCATCCGGCCCCCTGCTGATCTGGCATTGGTATTGGATAAACGGGCAATTTATTGAGAACGACTACATCGCAAAACTGCTTCAGGCCAAAAGCAAATTAACAATGCATGGCGATGACGGCGCCGCAATATTCGTCTTTGCGCCGTATGCCGACAAGCCAGAAGAAGCGCGTCGCACCCTGCGTGCTTTCCTGGCAAGCAATCTGAAGCCTGTCGAAACCGCGCTTGATGGCAACAGAAAACAATAAGGGGCGCTATCTTGAGCGATCATATTCCCCTCGTGGTGCATCTGATCTACCGGCTCGATTTCGGCGGACTTGAAACGCTTTTGATCGAATGCATCAATCGCATGCCGGCAGACAAATATCGCCATGCGGTCGTCTGCCTGACGGACTACACCGATTTTTCGAAAAAAATCACCAGGCCCGGCGTTGCATTGCATTCGCTGAGAAAGCCGCCAGGCCTGGCCCCAGGTACGCACATTCGATTGTGGCGGCTCCTGCGAAGCCTCAAGCCAACGATTCTGCACACCTACAACTTGTCTGCAGTCGAATACGCACCGATCGCGATGCTGGCCAATGTGCCGGTACGGGTGCATGGAGAACACGGGCGCGATGCCCGCGATCCGCACGGCGCCAATCGGAAGCACAATCTGTTGCGCCGCTTGGTCTTGCCTTTCTACGATTGCTATTACGCCGTATCGATCGATCTGCACGACTGGCTGAAAACCGCAATCGGCGTACCGGATAAGAAAAACCTCTTGCTTGAAAACGGTATCGATACCGAAAAATTCTGTCCTCCCGAAGGGGCGCTCCGGCAGTCGACGCCCGCATTGCCGGCAGACTGCTTTGTCATCGGCACCGTGGGACGCATCCAGGACGTTAAAAATCATGCCGGCTTGGTCGACGCATTTATCCGCTTGCTTGCACTGATGCCGGAACAAAAGAGCCGATTGCGACTGGCGATCGTCGGCGACGGGCCTTTGCTGCCGGCACTCAGGCAAAAAATCGAACTTGCCGGCATCGCAGAGCAAGTCTGGTTGCCGGGCGCTCGGATGGATATCGCAAACATTATGCGAACTTTTTCCGTTTTCGCCCTGTCTTCGATTGCCGAAGGTACGCCGATCACGATATTGGAAGCCATGTCCACCGGGCTGCCGGTGGTCGCCACCCGCGTCGGCGGCGTGCCTGAAGTCGTGATCGACGCCTTTACCGGGCTGCTGGTGCCGGTAGCCGACGCAGAACAGTTGGCGCTGGCGCTGGCAGTCTATGTGAAACAGCCGGCGCTTGCCGCGCAACACGGCGCGGCGGGACGGGAGCGTATTCAAAAACATTACGGCATGGCATCGATGCTCTCCGCGTACACAGGTATGTATGACGCCATGCGCGGCGAAAAAAAATATCGCTTGGGAGTGTCCTGAATCATGTGCGGAATTGTCGGCATTTTTACACTGCGAGGCAGCCGGAATATCGACCGGCAGCTACTCGATCGCATGAACGAAACGCAATATCATCGCGGGCCGGACGACGGCGGTTTGCACATTGAAGCGGGCGTCGGATTGGGGCATCGCCGCCTGTCCATCGTTGATCGGAGCACCGGACAACAACCATTGTTCAACGAGGACGGCAGCGTGGTCGTTGTCTACAACGGCATGATCTACAACTACCGGGAATTGATGATTGAGCTGATCGCTCTCGGCCACACTTTTCGCACCCGTTGCGATACGGAAGTCATTGTCCACGCATGGGAGCAATGGGGAGAGACTTGCGTGGAACGCTTCCGGGGCATGTTTGCCTTCGGCCTATGGGATCGCAACCGTCAAACTTTTTTCCTGGCCCGCGAC
Organism: Herbaspirillum sp.; assembly: GCA_035568435.1. Lineage (GTDB taxonomy): Bacteria > Pseudomonadota > Gammaproteobacteria > Burkholderiales > Burkholderiaceae_D > Herbaspirillum. The sequence continues at coordinate 6,825 of DATMOE010000437.1, forward strand.
CGGCTCGGCATCAAACCCCTGTTTTATGCCTCGCTGCCGGACGGCCGATTCGTGTTCGGCTCCGAACTGAAATCCTTGCTTGTGGTGCCTGCGCTGTCGCGGGAACTCGACACGTGCGCCGTCGAAGACTATTTTGCCTATGGTTACATCCCAGAGCCGCGCACGATCTTCAAGGCAGTACAAAAACTGGAGCCCGGCCATACCCTCGTTTTGCAGGCAGGCAATGGCGCCATGCGGCAGAGAAAATACTGGGATATCCCGTTCACACCGGAGGCGCCCCGGCCGCAAGCGGAAATCGAAGCGGAATTACTTGAACGTTTGCGTGAAACGGTCGGCGTCCATCTGGTCTCGGATGTACCGCTCGGTGGCTTCCTCTCCGGCGGGGTTGATTCAAGCGCGGTGGTGGCAATGATGGCCTCACTGACCGACACGCCCGTCAACACCTGCTCGATTGCATTCAACGATCCTGCGTACGACGAATCGAAATATGCGGCGCAAGTAGCCGCCCGTTTCAACACCAGGCACTTTACCGAAACCGTGAACAAGGACGACTACGACCTGATCGATATTCTGGCAAATCTCTACGACGAACCCTACGCCGACAGCTCGGCCATACCCACTTACCGCGTATGCCAACTCGCAAAAAAACGGGTGATAGTGGCGCTTTCCGGCGACGGCGGGGATGAGAATTTCGCCGGCTACCGGCGTTATAAATATGCCATGGCCGAACAACGTGTGCGATCTACCATGCCGGACGGTCTGCGTGGGACATTGTTCGGCTTCCTTGGCCGGCATTATCCCAAAGCCGACTGGGCGCCGCGCGTACTACGCGCCAAGACCACATTCGAAGCGCTCGCGCGCGACACGGTAGACGGCTATTTCCACGGCGTGTCCATCATGCCGGACCGGGTGCGCAATCGGCTCTTCAGTAGCGGGTTTCGCAAGGATCTGCAGGGTTACCAGGCCATTGAGGTCATGCGCGGCCACGCAGCCCGCTCACCGACCGACGATCCGCTGTCGATGATCCAGTATCTCGATCTGAAAACCTATCTCCCAGGCGATATCCTGACAAAAGTCGACCGCGCAAGTATGGCGCATGCGCTGGAAGTGCGTGTGCCGCTGCTCGATCATCGATTCGTGGAATGGGTATCAGGCTTACCTCCCTCGCTCAAGTTGCACGGTGGCAAGGGCAAGTACATTTTCAAAAAATCGCTGGAATCGACCCTGACCAGCGACATCCTGTACCGCGACAAAATGGGATTTTCGATTCCTCTCGCAAGCTGGTTCCGCGGCCCCCTGCGGCAAAGCGTCAACGATGCCTTGCTCGGGCCGCTGCTGCGCGATACGGAGATTTTCAATATGGATTTCGTGAAAGAAATGCTCACCCAGCATCAGTTCGGGCGGCGCGACTACAGCGCTGCGCTCTGGGCGCTACTGATGTTCGCCTCCTTTTTGCGCAATGTATTGCAGGAACCTGCCGAGGTCTGCGCGCCCTCGGTAAAGTTCGCCTGATCGCCTGGCACTCGCCCCATGCGAATCCTCCACATTCTCGATCACTCCCTCCCGCTACATAGCGGTTATACCTTCCGCACGCTCTCGATTCTCAAAGAGCAACGCGCGCTGGGCTGGGAAACGTTCCACATCACCAGCGCAAAACAAGGACAGACCGAAGGACACACCGGCGAGCTTTTTGAAGATATCGACGGCTGGCATTTTTTCCGTACCCCCCTCTCACGCAACATGCTGGCCAAATTACCCGTACTCAATCAGCTCGCCGTGATCAACAGCCTCGCCCAACGTCTCAAGAAAGTCGCCGCACTGGTCAAACCCGATATTCTGCACGCCCATTCACCGGCGCTCAATGCGATTGCGGCGTTGCGCGTCGGCCGCAGCCTGGGCATACCGGTGATCTACGAAGTGCGCGCTTTCTGGGAGGATGCGGCGGTCGACCATGGCACCAGCCGCAAAAACGGCCTGCGCTACCGTCTGACGCGGGCGCTGGAAACCCATGCGCTCAAACGTGTCGACGCTATCACCACGATTTGCAACGGCCTGCGCAATGACATCCTGCAACGCGGCATCCCGGCCGATAAAGTCACTGTCATTCCCAACGCCGTCAACATCGAAGATTTCATGGCCGGCCAGTCATCCGATGCGCAACTGGCAAAAGATTTGGGTCTGGAAGGCAAATTGCTGCTTGGTTTCATCGGCTCCTTCTACGCCTATGAAGGCTTGCCCGTGCTGTTGCATGCATTGCCCCGGATGCTGGCCCAAAATCCCGATGTGCGCGTGCTGCTGGTTGGTGGCGGCGCTCAGGAAGAGGCGCTCAAGGCCTTGGCCGCCCAGCTCAATGTCGCCGACAAGGTCATCTTCACCGGCAGGGTGCCGCATGACCAGGTCCAGCGTTATTACAATCTGAGCGATGTCCTGGTCTACCCCAGATTAAAAATGCGACTGACCGATCTGGTCACGCCGCTCAAACCGCTTGAGGCCATGGCGCAGGGCCGGCTGGTGGTGGCCTCCGATGTGGGCGGGCACAAGGAACTGATCGACGATGGAAAAAGCGGCATGCTGTTCAAGGCCGGCGACCCGGACGCGCTAGCCGAAAAAGTGCTGGCGCTGCTGGCCGCACCCCACTGCTGGCCCGCGCTACGCGCAGCCGGGCGGCATTTTGTCGAGACCGAACGCCACTGGCGTGCCAGCGTCGCCCGCTATCAGGCGATCTACCATCGATTACTCTGGATGGCGAAACAATGAAGCTGCTGACCTTCAGCACCCTGTTCCCGAATACGGAACGCCCAGGCCATGGCATTTTCGTGGAAACGCGCCTGCGCCATCTGATCGCCAGCGGCGAGGTGGATGCGCGCGTGGTGGCGCCGGTGCCCTGGTTTCCATCCCGTCATCCACGTTTCGGCGCGTATGCGCGCTTTGCCAAGGTGCCACGCGAAGAGACCCGGTTCGGCATCGATGTTGAACATCCGCGTTATGCGCTGCTGCCGAAAATGGGGATGACGCTGGCGCCGTTTTTATTGGCGCACGCCATGAAGCCGGTGCTCCGCCGCATCATCGACGATGGTTATGATTTCGATGCGATCGACGCCCATTATTTCTATCCCGACGGC
>DATMOE010000438.1:0-7778 GCA_035568435.1 Herbaspirillum sp.
GCCGAGCGCCGACAGCGTCAGCGCTACCGCCAGAATGCCGCCTGCATAACCGAATAAGGTAGCGGTGGAGGTCTGCATGCCGGAGTCGAGATTGGTGGTCGGCAGATAGCGTTTTACCAGCCAGCGTTTCAATACCCGCAAACCCAGCAGCGCCAATCCGAGCACCAGCAGCGCCTGGAATACTGCGCCCGGCTTGATGGCGATTTCGCCGATGGAAATGCCTTCCTGGAATTGATCGGCGCGACGCAGCAGTTCGGTCGGGCCTTCACCAAAGGGCGCGGCCAGCAACATGAGCGCCACTAGCATCAACAGCAGCCGGGCCACGCCGGACAGGAGCACCGCAGCCTGGTCGCGTACTCTTGGCGCGACCGGCTCGGATTTTGCGCCGGCCGCAGCAGCGACCGCAGCAGCATCGGCATCCGCGTGCTGCGCCGCGGAACCGATCGCGGTGCAGGCATCGTCGATCAGAATTGCCAATAAATAGCTTGAACTCAGGACGATCAGCGTCCAGGCAACCTGTTTGACGAGGAAGCTGCCGAATGCCACGTAACCGGTCAGCAAACTGAGCAGACTGAGGCCCAGAATCAGCCATTGCAGCACGATAATGGCGCGTAGCCAAAGCGCATACGTCGGGTGCGTATCACGGGTTTGTGCGTCAGCCGCCTGGGCGCGTAGCTTGCGCCACATACGTGCGCCGCGCTGCAGCCAGAAGGTCATCGTCAGGCTCAGCAGCAGGGCGGCAATACAATTGATCGCCACTGTTGTCGCCAAACCTGCATTGACCAGGACCGACAGGTGCTCGATCAGTCCGATGCCGGCCAGGACGATCGCCAGCATCAGCGGAAAACCGCGCAGACGTCGCGCCAGAGCGTCGGACAAAGGCAGTAGGCGCCACGAAGGCCGGCTGGGCAACAGCAAAGCCTGGCCAAGTCCGACGATATAACCGCCAAAGCTTGCCAGGCCCAGGATGCTGGTCAGGAAATTGTCGATGTCGTCCGGTAAATCGGTGCTCCAGCGCAGACCGGTCAGCAGCGCCAGTACGATCAAGGCCGGCGTGGCAACGTAGAGCAATACCAGCGTGGCCGCATGCAGCGAACGGCGCAGGCGACCGGCCGGCACCTTGGTCGCGGTCAGCCTGAACAAAAAGCGTCCGGCGAAGAGGCGTAATACGCATAGCCAGACGACGGCCAGCGCAATCATGATCCAGACCGGGACGGGCGTGGCGCCGGCGGTATCGATTAAGCGGCCGGTCAATGTACGCAGTTTGCCGATGTCCTGGGGCAGGTCGCCGCGCAATTCGTTCCAGAAGGCCGGCGCCAGTATCGATGGCGTGCGTTGGCCCATGCTGGCCTGAAAACGGTCGCGCCGCAGTATCGATATCTGGGCGGCGAGCTGTTTGGCTTCTACCGACAGCAAACCGGCCAGCTTTACTTGCGCGTCCAGATCGCTGTGGCTTTTAATGAGTTGCGCGCGTTGGTTGACGATATCGCGCGACTCTTGTATTCCGGCCGGCGGCGTTCCCAGTTCGGCCAGACGCGCTTGCACGCGGGCCAATGCCGGCGCCAATGCGGTGGCGGCATCATCGGCGCTGGCGGCGTCCTCCAGCGCTTTGCCGCGCATAGTCAGTAAATTCGTGTCGGCGGGTTTGCCGGGGAGAGCGGCCTGTATCGTGGCGAGGTCTTGGCGTATGCCGTCCAGTGTCCGGTCGATAGCGGCGGTGGGCGCAAGCGCCGTAGTTGCCGCATCCGTTGCCACATTCGCCGCCCCCGCTGCCAGCATTGGCAGCGTGCTGCATGTGAGCAGTAGGCCGAGGATAAGGATGGCTGGCAATCGTGCAAACGCGCACAATGTGCGTTGCAGGATCAGGGGGGGAATTGGTTTTGTTGGTCGCATCTGACGGACGGTTCAGTAGTGGATTGCAGTCAGTATAAAGGCTAGGATAAAAGATTCGGATCTAGAACCGGCGCAGCCGCCGGCGGTCAAAAAGGCATCGTTGTTCCAGAACATTATTTTACGGAGGGAAGATGGCTGATCGTATCTTACAGAGCGGTACGCATATTGCCCGCATTACTGCGGTAGAGATGCCGGATGCAACCTTTGAGGCGCGCGTATTCGTCCGTTTGACGCGGGAGCCGGAAATTGCCGAAACGTACATTCCGGCCGGCATCTTTGCTACCTTTGATGAAGCGATGAAAGGCGCCGAATCGCGCGCGAAAAGGGCGCTCGATGAAAAAGAATTTTAGAGGGGAATTGTGAGAGAAAATCAATCGTCTTCGATCTCGTCGATGTCCAGGTTTAAATCCCTGATTTCCTGTTCCGAGGAGAGATCGTTTTCATCTATATCGACCGAAAGATCGGGATCGATTTCGTCGTTTTCGTCGAATTCTTCGTCCAGATCGGCGGCATCGATGTCATCGTCGTCGTCGATGTAGCTGTTCTGGCGGCCGCTGTCGGGATTGACCGATACGCCTTCGCCGGTGCCGTTGGAGTCGGAATCGTTGCCGGATGTCGACAGACCGGTGAAATCGCTGCCGCTGTCCGAGCTATCGCTCGGCCCCAATGCTTTATTGTCATGCCCCAGGCCAAGCTGACGGTCGCTGCTTTCGATCAGATCGGGATCCAGTGAGCTGGTAGCCATATCTTTCTCCTCACTTGAACGATTGAACTGCATGTGCCAAGCGTAGTAGCTGGTTCTGGATCGAACAGTAGGACGTGTTCTTATTCTGTTGTAAGAAGATGGATTACTAGCTTGGACAACCGCGCCGTCCTTATTCGGCTATGGCGGTTGCGATCGGTTCGCTGGTATCGCGCAATTTCAGTTCAGGGATGAAGAGCAGCAGCAGCGGCGAAAGCAGGGAGATCGTCGCGCTCAGCAAGGTCACCTCGCGGAATGCGCCATCGGCAGCCGTATGCAGCGCCAGGCCGCGCGCGTCGCCGGTGCTGGCGGTGACGGCGCGAAATATCTGCATCATTGCATCGCCGCCGTCCGGTGCATTGCCGACATGGAAATCACCGAGCGCATTGCGCAGCAACGCAATGACGACGGCAGTCAGCACGGCGACACCGATGGCGCCGCCCAGTAAGCGGGAAAACGACGTCAGCGCGGTGGCGATACCGACTTGCGTGCGGTGTACCGCGTTTTGCGTTGCGACCAGAGCGGTCGGGAATTGCGCACCGATGCCCAGACCCAGCAGCGCCATGGTCAATGCCATCAAGACATCATGGCGCGGCGAAATCAAGGCCAGCAGGAAGCTGGCCAGCGATGCGACTGCGGCGCCGGTGATCATGATTTTTTTATAGTGTCCGTCACGGCCCATTAATTTGCCGGCGATGAAGGCGCCGATCGGGGAGGTCAGCGTCAGCGGCAGCAGCCGCAATGCAGAAAGTTCGGGCGACAGGCCCGTCATTTGCAGACGCAGCGGCAAGAGTACCGACATCGAGATCATTTCAAAAAAATTGAGAAATAGAATAAGACAGCAAATTGCGACCGTCGGAATGCGCAGCATCGACAGCGGAATAATCGGTTCGGGGGTGCGTCCTTCATGCCAGAGAAAGACGGCCATGATCAGCATGCCGCCGAGCAGCAGCATCAGATTGCGCGATTCGCCGATGGGGATGCCTTGGCCGATCCGGGTAATCGCCATCAATATGCCGGTCAGCCCCGTGGCCAGCAAAATGGCGCCGATATAGTCGATGGTGCGGCGCGTGTTGTGCGACGGCGGCGGCAGCAAACGCAGCGAGCGCCGCACCATGACCAATGCGATTGCGCCCACCGGCAGGTTGATCCAGAAAATCCAGTGCCACGACAGATAGTGGGTCAGGTAGCCGCCAATCATCGGGCCGCCCATGCTGGCAATGACCCAGACGCTGCTGAAATAGCCTTGTATGCGGCCGCGTTCGCGCGGCGTTATCACGTCCGATACGGCAGCTTGCGCGACCGAAAGCAAACCGCCGCCGCCGATGCCTTGCAACACCCGCATCAAAACCAGTTGCGGCATGTTGTGCGCCATTGCGCAGCCGAGCGATGCCACGACGAAGATCGACACCGAGTAGGTCAGCATGGTGCGCCGGCCGTAGATATCGCTGAGTTTGCCGTAGATCGGCGTGACTACGGTTGATGCCACCAGATACGCCGAGACTACCCATGCCATCAGTGTGAAGCCGTTGAGTTCGGAGGCGATGACCGGCAGCGCAACAGAGGTGATGGACTGTTCCAGCGCACTCAGCGAGACCACCAGCATCATCGCGGCAAGCATTGGCTTGATGGAGACTACGGACGGATTTTGAAAGGCAGCGGCAACGGATGGATTGCTCATGAGGCGATGCTCTAATAGGTCAAAATAGGCGCTTGCGGCTTCCTGCGAATTTCAAGTGAAATTCGCGGGAAGCTTGCTTGAAACTTGCTTGAAATTTGCTTGAAACTTAATAACCGCCCATGTAGTCGCGTTTGCCGATGTCGACGCCGTTGTGACGCAGGATGGCGTAGGCGGTGGTGACGTGGAAGAAGAATTGCGGCAGATTGTAATTGAGCAGATAAGCGCTGCCGCTCAATTTTCTTTCTTTCGGTGTGCCGGGACGCAACACGATTTCCTTGTTGTCGCTGCCCTCGAATTGCTTGGCATCGAGGGTGTCGATGAATGCCAGCGTTTTGCTGAGCAAGGCTTGCAGATCCTCGAAGCTCTTTTCCGTTTCTGGATAGGAGGGAATCTCGACACCGGCCAGACGTGCCGATGCGCCCTTGGCGAAATCGACGGCGATCTGCACTTGGCGCAGCAGAGGGAACATGTCGGGGAACAGACGTGCCTGTAAATAGGCGTCGGGAACGATTTTCTTTTCGGTCGCGTGCGCTTCCGCTTTTTTCAGCACATCGGCGAGGGCGAGCAGCATTTGTTTGAATACTGGAACGGAAGCGGTATAGATGGAAACGGTCATGGCGGTAGCCTTTCTGTGGTTCAAAGTTAGTTCGGTGTTTTAGTCGGTGCTGCAATTACGGGGTTATTTACCCCAGGAATCCTTCAAGGTGACTGCGCGGTTGAATACCGGTTTGCCGGCCACCGAATCGACCCGGTCGGCGACAAAATAACCATGCCGTTCGAATTGGAAGCGTTGATCGGGCAGCGCGTCGGCCAGGCCCGGTTCCAGATAGGCCATGACGATTTCCTTGGCAGCCGGATTGAGCGCCAGTTTAAAGTCTTTGCCGCCGGCGTCTGGATGCGGATCGTTGAACAGCCGATCGTATAGACGCACTTCGGCTTGCAATGCGTGCGCCGCACTGATCCAATGGATATTACCTTTGACCTTGTAGGCCGCCGAGCCTTCGGTGCCGCTCTTGCTATCGTCGAAATAGACGCAATGCACGGCAGTGACGTTGCCGTCGGCATCCTGGTCGTAACCGGTGCACTCGATCACATAACCGTAGCGCAGGCGCACGCGATTGCCCGGCGCATCGCCACTCGGCGGATACAGGCGGAAATAGCCTTTGGCCGGCGTTGCCATGAAATCTTCCTGCTCTATCCACAGCGTTTTGGAAATCGGGAAATGGCGCAGGCTTTCATTGTGCTGCGGATGCGATGGCGGGAACACCGGCGCGGTGCAATCGATGGCGAGGTCGTCCGGGAAATTGTCGATAATCAGCTTGAGCGGGCGCAATACGGCAGCCGCACGCGGCGCTTTTGCATCCAGGTCGTCGCGTAACGCGCCTTCCAGCGTGGCCATATCGATCCAGCTATCGGATTTGGCGACGCCGATGCGCTCGCAAAATAGTTGTATCGATTCCGGCGTGTAGCCGCGGCGGCGCATGCCGACGAGGGTCGGCATGCGGGGATCGTCCCAGCCGTCGACGATATTTTCATCCACCAGTTGCAGCAGCTTGCGCTTGCTGGTGATCGCATAGGTCAGGTTCAGGCGTGCGAATTCGTATTGATGCGGCACCGGTTTCTTGAAGAAACCGCCTTCGCTCAGGCGTTCCAGAACCCAGTCGTAAAACGGCCGGTGATCTTGAAATTCCAGCGTGCAATTCGAATGGGTGATGTTTTCCAGGGCGTCCGAGATCGGATGCGTGTAGTCGTACATCGGATAGATGCACCAGGTGTCGCCGGTACGGTGATGATGCGCATGCCGAATGCGGTAGATGGCCGGGTCGCGCATGTTCATGTTGGGCGAGGCCATGTCGATTTTGGCGCGCAGGATGTGCTCGCCATCCTTGAATTGGCCGGCCTTCATGCGGCGCAACAGATCCAGCGATTCGGCGGCGGAGCGATCGCGAAACGGCGAGTTTTTGCCGGGATCGGTCAGATTGCCGCGATTGGTGCGCATCTCGTCGGCGCTTTGGCTGTCGACATAAGCATGGCCGGCGTCGATCAGGTATTCGGCCATCTCATAGAGTTGGTCGAAATAATTGCTGGCGAAATATAAGTGCTCGCCGGTGTTGTCATGCCAGTCGAAGCCCAGCCATTTCACGCTGTCGATGATGGTGTCGACGTATTCCTGGTCTTCCTTGGCCGGATTGGTATCGTCGAAACGCAGATGGCAACGACCGGCGTAATCACGCGCCAGTCCGAAATTGACGCAGATCGCCTTGGCGTGGCCGATATGCAGATAACCGTTGGGTTCGGGCGGAAAACGGGTGATAACCTGCGGCAGCGCTTGTCCCTGCTGATCTTTGCGATTGGCGTAAGTGCCGTTGGAAATATCGTGTTCGACAATACCGCGCAGGAAATTGGAGGTGGCTGGTGGTGTTGGACCGTTTTTCAGTTCTTTGCTCATGTAGGCTTATCGACAGGTCTTAATTGAATGTGTGGCTGGCATTTTACCGTACAGGCTGTTATCGGTGGAGGTGACTGCCGCTTTGACGGCGGCGGCTGATAAAATTGCGCCATTCAACGTAACAATGAGCATTTTCTTATGGATTTTATCGACCGTTTTATCACCGATTTCGACAAGGCCCTCAGAGTGATCGGCGGAATCGGGGCGGCGTCGCGCCCGAGCCCGGCGCGGGATGTGGGCGATGCAACGCTGGATTCGGCTGAGCAGCGCCATAGTGCGGCGCTGATGCGGGTCAATCATGTGGGCGAGGTGTGCGCGCAGGCTTTATACGATGCGCAGGGGCGCTTTTCGCAGCACGAGGCGATCCAGGCGCAGTTTGCGTTGGCTGGACGCGAAGAAGCCGATCATCTGGCCTGGACCGCGCAACGCTTGCAAGAGCTGGGGTCGCATATCAGCTTGTTGAATCCGCTTTGGTATGGCGGGGCTTATCTGTTCGGCGCGTTGGCCGCGCACATGGGCGATGCGCGTAATCTGGGCTTTGTCGCCGAGACCGAGCGCCAAGTGGCGGCGCATTTGGCCAGCCATCTGGAAGCGTTGCCGGCGCAGGATGCAAAATCGCGGGTTATTGTCGAGCAGATGCGCATCGATGAAATCGAGCATGGCGACGCAGCCAAAGCGCTCGGCGCTGCGGAGATGCCCGCACCATTGCGTGGGGCGATGCGGGCGGCGTCCAAGGTAATGACTAGTGTGGCTTACTATATTTAGATGGTTGGCGCGGCGGCGTCTGCCGAGTCGTCGATGATCTCGAAGCTATGCGTCATTTCGGCAGTTTTTTCCAGCATGATCGATGCCGAGCAGTATTTTTCATGCGATAGCTTGATGGCCCGGTCCACCAGATTCGGCTTCAGTTTGCGGCCGGTGACGATGAAATGAAAATGGATTTTGGTAAATACCTTCGGGTCTTTCTCGGCGCGCTCGGAACTGAGTTTGACTTCGCAGCCGCGGATGTCCTG
>DATMOE010000439.1:0-4266 GCA_035568435.1 Herbaspirillum sp.
TGTTGCGGTGACCCTTCGATACGGGCTTTGCCCTACTCAGGGCGAACGGTTTTCTTTAAAAGAGTAAAGAAAACCGTAACGGGGTTTTGTGAAAATTTAGAAAACCCCCGTTCGCCCTGAGCCTGTCGAAGGGTCACCTCCACAGCTAAATTTTTATGACTTCCCACCATCCTTAACATTCTCCAATTTATCGAATTCAACGTTATACAACTCGCCATTCACTTTCTCGACGCGGCGGATGTAGACCGTTTGCACGATATCGCGGGTTTGCGGATCGATCATGAGCGGGCCGCGCGGGCTGTTCAATGCCATGCCTTTCAGGATCGCCATCGCTTTGTCGCCGTCGATCTTGCCGTTCAACTGCTTGCTGACCTGATAGATCGCGGCCATGCCGTCATAGGCGGCCACAGCCATGAAATTCGGCCGGCCGACGCCCGGATTGGTGGCCTCGAATTGCTTCAAGAACGCTTTGTTTTCCGGCGAGTTGTGCGCCGCCGAATAATGAAAGCTGGTGATCACTCCCAATGCAACATTACCCATCGCCGGCAACGCGTGGTCGTCGGTCAGATCGCCGGTGGCAATGACCTTGATGCCCGCTTCGGCCAGCCCGCGTTCGCGATACGCTTTCATGAACGCAATGCCTTGCTCGCCGGCCGGCACGAAGACGAATACGGCTTGCGGTTTGTCATTCTTGATACGCTGCACATACGGCGCGAAATCTGGATTGGTCAGCGGCACCCGGATCGATTCGACAATCGTGCCGCCACCGCCCATCAGATTGCTCGTGAATGCGGTTTCCGCATCGATGCCCGGCCCGTAATCGGCCACCAGCGTGACGACTTTCTTGATATTGTTTTTCAGCGCCCAGGTGGCGATCGGCGCGGTGACTTGCGGCAGTGTCATTGAAAAGCGGGCGATGTAGTTCGATTTGGTGGTGATGATCGAGGTTGCCGCATTCATGATAATCATCGGCTTTTTCGCTTGTTCGGCGATCGGTGCGACCGCCAGCGCTTCCGGTGTCAAGCCGAAGCCGGCCAGAAAATCGACCTTGTCGCGCACGATCAATTCCTGCGCCAGGCGCTTGGCGATTTCCGGCGAAGGGCCGGTGGTGTCTTTAATGATGATTTCAATTTTTTTGCCGGCAACGCTGTCGCCGTTTTGCGCCATATAGGTTTGCATGCCGGCTTCCATCTGTTTACCGTAGTCGGCAAACGGCCCCGAAAAGGCCGCGATCAGACCGATCTTGATCGTCTCTTGCGCTTGCGCGCCGATGGCTGTGAATATCAATGCTGTAGCGATGAACGGTAATGAGAGTTTCTTTAAAATCATTTTTTTTGTCTCCATAAGAACGAGCTAACAACGGGCTAAAACAAGCGGCTATCATCTACGCAATAATCCGGCTCACGGCAATAATACAGAAAGTTCTTCCGAACCCTTCAATAAAACCGGCAGGATGTCCGTTTGCATCTGGCGTTTGCTGACGCGGGCCGATTGCACGCCGGCATTCAACGCCGCCACCACCGTGCCGGAAGCGCCGCGCACCGGCACGGCGATCGAACGCAGTCCGACTTCCAGTTCTTCATCGATGATCGCAAAACCGGCGCTGCGCACTTCCAGCAGAATTTCCCTGAGCCGTTTCGACGACACCACCGTGCGGTCGGTAAAGGCGCGCAATTTGACGGTATCGAGATAATGTTTCAATTCCGCATCCGGCAAATGCGCCAGCATCACGCGGCCCAGCGAGGTGCAGTAAGCAGGCAAGCGGCTACCGGTATTGAGCGCGACCGACATGACGCGCGATGTCGACGCCCGCGCCACGTACAGAACTTCATTTTCGTCCAGTACCGCAAGCGAACAAGATTCATTGAGTACGCGGCTGATATTGTTCAGATAAGGTTGCACCGATACCGTCAGCGGCGTCGAGGATAAATAGGAATAGCCCAAGGTCAGGATTTTCGGTTTCAGCGAAAAGTTGTTCATTTCAGCACTGGCATAGCCGAGCTGCCGCAGCGTATGCAGGCAACGCCGGACGGCGGCACGCGGGATGCCGGTTTTCTGACTGATTTGCGCGATCGTCAGCGTGCGGCGTTGATCGCTGAAAGCCCTGATCACCGCCAGCCCGCGCGCCAGCGAGGTCATGAAGCTGGGATCGGTCATGGCGTCGATTTCTTCTGCAATCGTCAGGGCGGTGGCCGGCGTTTGCTGGGTTTTGGATACTTTGCTTGAGGTAGTCATGGTGGTATCGGTCATAAAAGTGTTCGGCCATCGCACACATTCCGGCGCACGTTATTGACGCTGGCAAATGCTTGTCGCTACACTGCGCCCAGAATGTTCGGAAAACAGACATTAGTGCGTTTATCGAACACCGTCAATTAGAACCCTGTTTTAAAACCAACTTCTCGGAGAAGCGAGCGTGATCGATAAAACCTTTGCGTCGTTGCAGGCGGCGGTAGCCGACATCCATGACGGCGCCACCGTCATGATCGGCGGCTTCGGCAACGCAGGCATGCCGGCGGCCTTAATCGATGCGCTCATCGATCAAGGCGCGCGCGAGCTGACCATTGTCAATAACAATGCCGGCAACGGCGACACCGGGCTGGCGGCCTTGATCAAAGCCAGGCAAGTCAGAAAAATCATCTGCTCTTTCCCGCGCCAAGCCGATTCCTGGCATTTCGATAAGCTCTACCGCGCCGGTGAAATCGAGCTGGAGTTGACGCCGCAAGGTAATCTGGCCGAGCGCATCCGCGCCGCCGGCGCCGGCATCGGCGGTTTCTTTACGCCGACCGGTTACGGCACGCTGCTGGCCGAAGGCAAGGAAACCCGTCTGATCGATGGCCGGCACTATGTGCTTGAAGCGCCGATCCACGCCGATTTCGCGTTGATCAAAGCGCTGCGCGGCGACCGTTGGGGCAATCTGGTCTATCGCATGAGCGCACGTAACTTCGGGCCGATCATGGCCTCGGCCGCTAAATGCACCATCGCACAAGTCAGCGAAATCGTGCCGCTCGGCGCGCTCGACCCGGAAAACATCATCACCCCGGGTATTTTCGTTCAGCGTGTAGTGCTGCAAAACGATGTGCTGCAAAACGACGTGCTTCAATCGGAGGGGGCAAAATAATGAAACGTTTTAACCGCGATCAAATCGCTGCACGCGTCGCCGCCGATATCCCTGAGGGCGCTTATGTCAATCTGGGCATCGGCTTGCCGACCAAGGTCGCCGACTATCTGCCGGCCGACCGCGAAATATTTTTACACAGCGAAAACGGCTTGCTTGGCATGGGGCCGGCGCCGGCCCCCGGCGAGGAAGATGATGACCTGATCAACGCCGGCAAGCAGCCGGTCACTTTGCTGCCGGGAGGATCGTTTTTTCACCATGCCGATTCGTTTGCAATGATGCGTGGCGGCCATCTGGACATCTGCGTGCTGGGCGCGTTTCAAGTCTCGGCCAGCGGCGATCTGGCAAACTGGCATACCGGCGCGCCGGACGCGATTCCGGCCGTCGGCGGCGCGATGGATCTGGCATTGGGCGCAAAGCAGGTATTCATCATGATGGAACATCAGACCAAGAGCGGCGAGAGCAAAATCGTGCCGGCCTGCACCTATCCGATTACCGCTGTCGGCTGCGTCAGCCGTATCTACACCGATCTGGCGGTCATCGATGTGACTGCCGACGGCTTGGTCGTGCGCGAGATTCTGGCGGATATCTCATTTGAGACCCTGCAGGAAATTACTGTAGTGCCATTGAAAAGAATGGCATCCTGATCGAATCGACGCATTTTGTAGCCTTTTTCGAAAATACGGAATATTCATAATGACTTCAGCTACAGCTACGCAAGCTTTTATCTGTGACGCCATTCGCACTCCGATCGGGCGCTACGGCGGCACGCTCAAGGATATCCGCCCCGACGATCTCGGCGCATTGCCGATCAAGGCGCTGATGACGCGCAATCCGGCGGTCGACTGGTCGGCTCTCGACGATGTGATTTTCGGTTGCGCCAATCAAGCCGGCGAAGACAATCGCAACGTGGCGCGCATGTCGGCGCTGCTGTCGGGCTTGCCGGAAAATGTGCCCGGTTCCACCGTGAACCGTTTATGCGGTTCCGGCATGGATGCGGTCGGTAGCGTCGCTCGCGCCATTCGTTCGGGCGACACCGGCCTGATGATCGCCGGCGGCGTCGAATCGATGACCCGCGCACCGTTTGTCATGGGCAAGGCCGACAGCGCATTCTCGCGCAACGCCGCCATCTTCGACACCACGATCGGCTG
>DATMOE010000440.1:0-2272 GCA_035568435.1 Herbaspirillum sp.
TACAGAGATGTTTCGTAAAGGGGCATTGTTAGACAGTGAAAATGAAAGCGAAAATGCGGTCCCCGCGAGATTCCCATGGCGCGCAGACAGCAATTACATTCGGCGCCCGCCTTACTGGCAAGCCGCGCTGACAAGTGCCGCGAAATTGACCGGCATGCGCGCCATCGCTGTCTTTGGCGACAACGTGACCACCGATGACTTGTCCCCTTCAGGGGCCATCCTGCCAGACAGTGCTGCCGGCGAATATTTAATTGAACGCGGCGTGCAAGCTGCGCAATTCAATTCTTACGGCACGCGCCGGGGCGATCACTTGGTGGCGATTCGCGCGACGTTCGCCAACAACCGTTTGCATAACGAGATGGCGGGTGGCCGGGAAGGATCGCTCACGCGGATGGAACCGGAAGGATCGATCATGCGCTTGTTCGATGCTGCGCAGCTTTATGTTGCGCGTGGCCAGGAGCTGATCGTTGTGGCGGGCAAGAATTATGGCGCCGGCTCTTCACGCGATTGGGCTGCCAAGGGCGTCCGGCTGATTGGTGTGCGTGCGGTTGTTTGCGAAAATTTTGAACGAATTCATCGATCGAACTTGATTGGGATGGGCGTATTGCCACTCGAATTTGCAGCAGGCATTGATCGTATAACGCTCAAACTCGACGGCTCGGAACTCTATGCTGTCGAGGGCAGAGGCGGAACTGGATCGGTTTCGGCCGGAATGACATTGAATATCCGCGTAACGCGCAAAACCGGCGCAGTGATTAACGTACCGGTGATCTGCCGTATCGATACGGAAGAAGAAGCTGACATATTTAACGCGGGTGGACTATTGCCGCGTATCGCCGACGAAATGTTAAAACCAACCAGGAGTGCAGCGTGACGCAAACTAAAATTCCAGCGGTCTATATGCGTGGAGGCACCAGCAAAGGCGTCTTTTTTCATGCGGACAGTTTGCCGTCCGATGCCTCTTTACGCGACCAAATCCTGCTGCGGGTCATCGGTAGTCCAGACCCTTACAAACAACAAATCGACGGCATGGGTGGCGCCACCTCCAGCACCAGTAAGCTGGTGCTGATCGGGCCATCGTCGCGCCCGGACTGCGACGTAGACTATCTATTTGGCGCTGCTTCCATTGAAAATGCCGTGATTGACTGGTCCGGCAATTGCGGCAATTTAACCTCCGCAGTGGGACCGTTCGCCATTACACAAGGCTTAGTGAAAGCGCCTCGGGATGGCGTCGCGGTAGTGCGCATCTGGCAGGCCAATATCAATGCCAAAATTATTGCCTACGTCCCAATGAAAGATGGTGCAGTAGTCGAAGAAGGCGATTTTGAATTGGATGGCGTCACATTCCCAGCCGCAGAAATCAAAATTGAGTTTCTCGATCCTAGCGGTTCGGAAGATGCCGGCGATGCTGCCGGCTGCATGTTCCCGACCGGGAACCCGGTTGATGCGGTCGATGTTCCCGGTTTTGGCACGTTTAATTTGACCATGATCAACGCCGGTAATCCTGCAATCTTCATGCACGCCGACGAACTCGGGCTGCGCGGCAACGAGAGTCAGGCCGAAGTGAACGTCAATGCAGCCCTGCTGGATAAATGCGAAGCGATTCGCGCGCATGCGGCAGTCCGAAT
Organism: Herbaspirillum sp.; assembly: GCA_035568435.1. Lineage (GTDB taxonomy): Bacteria > Pseudomonadota > Gammaproteobacteria > Burkholderiales > Burkholderiaceae_D > Herbaspirillum. The sequence continues at coordinate 1,629 of DATMOE010000440.1, forward strand.
GGGCTTGGCTAAAACAGCACAAGAAGTGACCGCCTTGCGTCCGCATACGCCGAAGCTGTCGTTTGTCGCCCATCCTTTAGCCTATGTCGCCTCGAACGGAAAACGTGTCGATCCCGGCAGCGTTGATATCAATGCGCGCATTTTATCGATGGGGAAATTGCACCATGCAATGACAGGCACAGGCGCAGTCGCCTTGGCGGTGGCAGCCGTCATTCCGGGTACGGTGGTGAATAAGCTGGTGGCAGAAAAAGTTAGCGGCCAAATCAGATTTGGCCACCCCTCAGGCACGATGACCGTCGGCGCGCAAGCGGAACGGCAAAACGGCGCCTGGGTTGTGACGAAGGCAATGATGAGCCGCAGCGCGCGACGACTGATGGAGGGTGTGGTTTTCGTTCCCTCAGACCTGAACGTTATTTCAGCAAGCTGAAAGCGATTGGTAAGCTTGCGACGTTTATATTTTGAGCGTTGCATGAAAACGGCAGCGCCCTGAAGAATAAATAATAAAAAATATCTGGAGATAAAAATGAAAACGCGTTTCCAATGACCGTTGCCCAACGCTTATATTTTCTGGTTTTTTCCGCGGTGCTGGGATTAGCCAGCCTGGCCGGCCTCGGCATGCTGCAGATGAGCCAGATCTATAGCTC
>DATMOE010000441.1:0-3634 GCA_035568435.1 Herbaspirillum sp.
GCATCACGGTTGCGTTGGAACTCGGCCCCGGCGCGGCGTTGTCTGGCATGTTGCGGGCTCGGTATCCTGCCATCGCCTGCCGTTCGGTCTCCGAATTTCGGAGCGTGCAGGGAGTGTTGCATTGGCTGGAGCGTGAGTTGAACGGCTAGGCGTTCAACGTTGTGGTTTTACGCTCGATTCCAGAGATTCTTCACAGGTAGTGATTAGTCATTTTGGCGCTAAGATTGGCGCAGAGTGAAAGTGTTTTCGTGCTGTAATGCAAAAACACTTTCGCGCTTATCAAAATGACGTTTAAGCCAATCGACGCTTAAACGAATCAACTGGAGACAAAAATGCAATTTCCTTTCTCGCGCAGATTCGCCGCGTCCTTTCTCCTCTGCAGTACCTTGGGTGTTATTGCTAGCGCCTCGAATCTTGCCTGTGCTGCCACATTCAAGACCGTTGAAGTCACCGCGATTGTCGAACACGCTGCGCTGGACGCCGTGCGCGACGGCGTGAAGGATCAATTGAAGGCGGATGGTTTCGAGGAGGGCAAGAATTTGAAATTCGCCTATCAAAGCGCGCAAGGCAATACCGGCACGGCGGCGCAGATCGCGCATAAATTCGTCGGCGACCGGCCCGATGTCGCGGTGGCCATTGCAACGCCTTCCGCGCAGGCGCTGATCGCCGCAACCAGGGATATTCCAATCGTTTTCTCCGCCGTGACCGATCCGGTCGCCGCCAAACTGGTCAAGAGCTGGGATGCTTCCGGCACCAATGTGACCGGTGTCTCCGATATGTCGCCGCTGCAAGCGCAAATCGATTTGATGCTGAAGGTGGTGCCGAAAGCTAAACGTGTCGGTGTCGTCTACAACCCCGGCGAAGCCAATTCGGTTGCCATTGTTACCGAACTCAGAAAATTGTTGAGCGAGCGCGGCATGACGCTGGTGGAAGCCGGGGCGGCCCGTTCAGTTGATGTCGCCAGCGCGGCTCAAAGTCTGGTCGGCAAAGTCGATATTATTTATGCGCCGACCGATAACAACGTTATGTCGGCATTCGAAGGCATCGTGAAAGTTGCCGATCAAACCAAATTGCCCATCGTGGCTGCCGATACCAGCGCGGTTAAACGCGGCGCGGCGGCGGCCATCGGTCTGAATTATTACGATCTGGGCCGCCAGACCGGCAAGATCGTGGTGCGTATCCTCAACGGTGAAGCGCCGGGCGACATCGCCGTCCAGACCAGCACCACATTCGAATTGTTCGTCAATCCAGAGGCGGCGCGCAAACAAGGGCTGACTTTATCTGCCGATTTGATCAAATCGGCTAAAACCGTGATTCACTAATTCACTCAGCGGGAGCGCATCATGTCCGATATTCTTGAAAATCCCATGGGGCTGAACGGCTTTGAATTCGTCGAATACGCATCGCCGGTGCCGAATGTGCTGGAGCCGGCGTTCGAGGCGATGGGTTTTAGCCTGGTGGCGCGGCATCGCTCCAAGGATGTCACGCTGTATCGCCAGGGCGAAATCAACTTCATCATCAATAAAGAACCGCGCAGCGCCGCGTATTATTTTGCGGCCGAGCATGGCCCTTCGGCCTGCGGTATGGCGTTTCGCGTCAACGATGCGCATCTTGCTTACCGGCGCGCGCTGGAACTGGGCGCCGAGCCGATGGAAATACCGACTGGCGTCATGGAATTGCGGCTGCCTGCGATCAAGGGCATCGGCGGCGCGCCTTTGTATCTGATCGATCGTTTCGGCGCCGGTAAATCGATCTACGATATCGATTTCGAATTTATCGAAGGCGTCGATCGCCATCCTGTCGGCGCCGGCCTGAAAACCATCGATCATTTGACGCATAACGTTTATCGCGGCCGCATGGCGCACTGGGCCGCGTTTTACGAGCATTTGTTCAATTTCCGGGAAGTGCGGTATTTCGACATCAAGGGCGAATATACCGGCCTGACATCGAAGGCGATGAGTGCGCCGGACGGCAAGGTCAGGATTCCGCTGAATGAAGAAGCGTCCCGCGGGGCGGGGCAGATCGAAGAGTTCCTGATGCGATTCAATGGCGAAGGCATTCAGCATATTGCCTTGCAGACCGACGATCTGATCAAAACCTGGGACCGCTTGAAGGCCATGGGCACGCCGTTCATGGCCGCGCCACCGGCAACATATTACGAAATGCTGGAAGCGCGCTTGCCGGGGCACGGCGAGCCGACCGCCGAATTGCAAAAGCGCGGGATTTTGCTGGATGGCACATCGGAAAACGGCGAACGGCGTTTGCTGCTGCAGATATTTTCGGCTACCACCTTGGGGCCGGTATTTTTCGAGTTTATCCAGCGCAAGGGCGATGAAGGATTCGGCGAGGGCAATTTCAAGGCCTTATTCGAATCGATCGAGCGCGATCAGATCCGGCGCGGGGTTTTGTAATCGACAGCATACGAGCCCGATTTTGTGGCAAAGTGGATAGTGAACAGTGGATGGTTACGTTGGGGGCAGCACCATGCAACAGCGATATCTCGATCATGTGATGGAACAACCCTGGCAGGCCTACAGCAGCGCCGATCACGCAACCTGGCGCACGCTGTTCGCAACGCAGTCCCGCATATTGCAGGGGCGGGCCTGCGATGAATTCATCGATGGTTTGCACGGTCTCGATATGGCCGCCGATGGCATTCCCCGCTTCGATGCATTGAGCGAGCTATTGGAGGCGGCTACCGGCTGGCGCATCGTTGCGGTGCCGGGGCTGGTGCCGGACGATGTTTTTTTTGGCCTGATGGCCAATCGGCGCTTTCCGGTATCGTGGTGGATACGCAAGGCCGATCAGATGGATTATTTGCAGGAACCGGATGTTTTTCATGACGTCTACGGCCATGTGCCGCTGCTGATGAATCCGGTATTTGCCGATTTTATGCAAGGCTATGGCGAAGGCGGGCTGCGTTCGGGCCGCTTCAATGCGCTGACCAGACTGGCGCGTCTTTATTGGTACACCGTCGAATTCGGCCTGATCAACACTGCGCAGGGCTTGCGCATCTACGGATCGGGTATCCTATCGTCGAAAGGCGAATCGATCTATAGTCTCGAAAGTGCGGCGCCGAATCGGGTGCAGTTCGACCTGAAACGGGTGATGCGCACTAGATACCGGATCGATACTTTCCAGAAAACCTATTTTGTAATCGACAACTTTCGTGACCTGTTCAATGCCACCGCAGCCGATTTCGCGCCCTTGTATCAGGAATTGACGCAATGCGAAGATGTCGGGGCGGGTGTGCTGTTGGCAGGCGATAAGATATTGCAGCGCGGGAACGGCGAAGGATGGTCTGATGCAGGCGATACCGGGTGAAATGAGTTCTTAATGAAATTTCGTAATCCTTTTGTCGGCGCCATGATGAGGGCGGCGCACGCTATCACGCGCAAGACTGCCGTCGTCATGCAAAAACGCGCAATCAACGCAGCGTTCACCATCATCCATCAAACCTTCAAGCATGGCTTATCGAACGGCGGCCTGGCGACAGAACTGAAGCAACGGCCGCCACCACCACCGTCGCAATCGCCGACCGAGGACATCAATTCCTATCCCCAATTTGCAGATGCGTCATCCGCAGACGCCCAATCTGAAGTGCTACACACCGTCGAGGCGCCGGATCGGCTCC
>DATMOE010000442.1:0-2829 GCA_035568435.1 Herbaspirillum sp.
CGCCCGGCAACGGCGGCACCGCGCTCGATGACAGGCTGGAAAATGTCGCCCTGACCGATCCCGCCGCGTTAGCCGATTTTGCCCAGGAACAACACGTTGCACTGACCGTCGTAGGGCCGGAAGTACCGCTGGCAGCCGGCATCGTCAATCTTTTCCGCAGCCGTGGCCTGAAAATCTTCGGTCCGACCAAAGAAGCGGCGCAATTGGAATCCTCCAAGGATTTCGCCAAAGCCTTTATGCACCGGCACCACATTCCGACTGCCGAATATCAAACCTTTTCCGACACCGTTGCGGCACATGCGTACATCGCCCAAAAGGGCGCGCCTATCGTCATCAAGGCCGATGGACTGGCCGCCGGCAAGGGCGTGGTCGTCGCCATGACCGAACAGGAAGCGCACGACGCGGTCGAGATGATGTTGTCGGATAACAAGCTGGGCGACGCCGGTGCGCGGATTGTGGTTGAAGAATTTCTGGCCGGCGAAGAAGCCAGCTTTATCGTCATGGTCGACGGCAAGAATATTCTGCCGCTGGCCACCAGCCAAGACCACAAACGCCTGCTAGATGGCGATCAGGGCCCTAATACCGGCGGCATGGGCGCTTATTCGCCGGCGCCGATCGTCACCCCTGCGCTGCATGCCAGGGTGATGCGCGAAATCATCATCCCTACCGTACAAGGCATGGCGCGCGACGGCATTCCATTCAGCGGCTTCCTGTATGCCGGCCTGATGATCGACGAACACGGCAATCCGAAGACACTGGAATTCAATTGCCGTATGGGCGATCCCGAAACGCAGCCGATCATGGCGCGCCTGAAAACGGATTTGCTGTTGGTCATGGAACATGCCGTCAACGGCACGTTGGACACCATTGAACTGGATTGGGATCGCCGCACCGCGCTGGGCGTTGTGATGGCCGCGGCCGGTTACCCAGACGCACCGCACAATGGCGATGGCATCTCCGGCATTCCTGCGGAAACCCCTGAATGCGTGACCTTTCATGCCGGAACAAAATTAAGCGATGGCCATCTGAGCACCTCCGGTGGGCGGGTATTGTGTGTGGTCGGCCTTGGTGATAGCGTCAAGGTCGCGCAGAAAAACGCCTATGCCGCAGCCGATCAGATTCATTTCGATGGCGCACAAATGCGGCGCGACATCGGCTGGCGCGCCCTGAAGCGCTGATTAACGCGGCTTGTCGCCGCGTTTTAATTAAAGGAGCCACCAATGACGGGTGTATTCAACTACGGAATATTGCTAAATACCTATCTGGTGCCGTTCGGCCTGAAAATCATTGCCGCGCTCGCCATCTGGGTCATCGGCAGCATTCTGATCAACGGCTTTGCGCGGCTGGCGCGGCGTGCGCTGAATTTGCGCCATCTGGACCCGACGCTGGCCAATTATGCGATTTCCACTATCCATGTCGCCCTGCGCATCGTGCTGGTCATGGCGATCCTCGAAGTGTGCGGTATTCCGACCACTTCATTCGCCGCGCTGATCGGTGCGGCCGGCGTCGCCATCGGCGTGGCGTGGTCGGGGTTGCTGTCCAATTTCGCCGCCGGCATCTTCCTGGTGGTGCTGCATCCGTTTAAAGTGGGCGACACCATCACCGCCGCCGGCCAGACCGGTAAGGTCATGGAAATCGGCCTGTTCATGACCATCATGACCACCGACAACAATCTGCGCATCTGCATCGGCAATAACAAATTATTCGCCGACAACATCATCAATTACAGTGTCAACGACAGCCGCCGCGTCGATCTGCGCTGTCAGATTGCCGGCGAAGTCGATCCGGCTGCCGCAATCGCGTTGCTGACCGAACAGGTGTCGCGCATTCCCAACGTTCTGCCGACGCCGGAGGTCAGCGTCTCCATCGTGGAATTCAATGCCTTGGGCACATTATTGGCGGTACGGCTGTTCGCCGCGACCGCCGATTTCGGCCAGGTCAATAACGATACCAATAGCGCCATCGCAGAAACCGCGCGGGCTGCCGGCTGGCCGGCGCCGGCCACTTATCAAGTCAGCGTGTCATCGAAGATGCCATCTTCTCCGGTGGTATCTTCGCCGCAACCCATCCAACTGGCCGATCGCGCTGATCGCGTTGATCGCGCAACGGCGACATAAGAGACGGTTGCAGAATGACGTTAGGACACCGCTCTGCTCCCATGAGAGTACAATCGCGAGTCTTTCTATCCGCACAACGATAATAAGCCGTGACCCAATCCGCACCAACGCCTTCCGCTATCCAAACTTACCTTCGGAACCTGCAGCAACAAATTGTTGCTGCGCTTGAGCTTGTCGACGGCAAATCCTTCATTCGCGATGAATGGAAACGGCCGGAAGGCGGCGGCGGTATTTCGTGCATTATCGAAGAGGGCAAGGTATTGGAGCGTGGCGGTGTCGGGTTCTCGCATGTCAAAGGCGACAAATTACCGCCCACGGCCGCTGCCAACCGGCCGGAGATCGCCGGCCGGCCCTGGGAAGCGATGGGACTGTCGCTGGTAATGCACCCGCGCAATCCATTTGCGCCGACCGTGCATATGAATGTGCGGTTTTTCAGCACGACGAAGGCCAACGGCGATGCAGTCTGGTGGTTCGGCGGCGGCATGGATCTGACGCCGTATTACGGCTTTGCCGAAGATGCACAGCATTTCCATCGCACCTGCAGCGAGGCGCTGGCGCCATTCGGCGCCGATCTGTATCCGCGCTTCAAGCGATGGTGCGATGATTATTTTTATCTGAAACACCGCCAGGAACCACGCGGTATCGGCGGTATTTTTTTCGACGACTTCAATGCGCTGGGGTTCGACGACAGTTTTGCCATGATGCGCAGCGT
>DATMOE010000443.1:0-6776 GCA_035568435.1 Herbaspirillum sp.
CGATTTCCAGCACTTTCACGTAACGGGAAAGGCGCGATTTTTCGAATTTTTCTGCGAACTGACCGGCCGTGGCGGAAAACAGGACGAACGGCAAAATGAATAAGCCTGGAATCAGATTATTGAGCAGCCCGACATCCATCGCAGTCCAGTTGAGCGCATCGTAGGTCAGGATCGTCAGCAGCGCTGTCTTAAAAACGTTGTCATTGAATGCGCCGAGAAACTGGGTCCAGAAAAACGGCCCGAAACGACGCTGCGACAGCAGGGAAAACTGATTGGAAGCCATTGATATCCGCTAAAGATAAGACCATAAAAAAACCGCTCATCGCACGATGAACGGTTTGTTTATGGCGTTTATACGTGACGCTTATACGTGACGCTTATACCTGAACCACGCATTCTAACGCTGTCGGAATTTCAGTCCTGGCTTTCTTCTTCCGGCCAATCGCGGATATAGGCCTTGAGCATCTTGTTTTCAAAGCCCTGCGCATCCAGCACTGCCTTGGCGACGTCGTAAAACGATATGATGCCCAGAATCGTCTTGGCATCCATCACCGGGACATAGCGCGCATGCTGTTCCAGCATCAGGCGGCGTACTTCGTTCAGATCGGTATCGGGCGTCACGGTAAGCGGATGGTCATCCATGTGCTTGCGCACGCTGCGGGTGCCGACCGCGCCGCCGTTCTCGTAAATCGTGTTGATGACTTCGCGGAAGGTCAGCATGCCGACCAATGCGCCGAACTCCATGACAACCAGCGATCCGATGTCTTTTTCCGCCATCGCGTTGACCGCTTCTATCAACGCAGTTTCCGGTGTCACCGTATAAAGAATGTTGCCTTTGACTTTGAGAACTTCAGAGACTTTCATATTTTATCTGCCTGTCGGAATGTTTAGTCATCGGGACCAAGCCGGAACGCTTAAGGTGTTTGATCACCATACTACGAGGCTGTTCCCGGTTCGGCAACAATTAGTTGTTTTTGCAGTGCAGCATTGGTTGCATTGGCCGCATCGGTTGCAATAGCGGGCAACGCATCGTCGTCAAAATACGCAGCCAGCGAGCGGTGCAGCGCGGTCTCGATGGCCGTCCCGATTTGTTGCACCACCGCCAATTCCTGTGCGCGTTGTGTTTGCGCATCGAAGACGAAGTGACGATACACCTCGGCCAAGGTCAGCACGGCCGGATTGGCCAGCAATACCCAGCGATCATGGCTATCGTCCGGGCCGCGCAGCCAACGCAACTTCTTCGGCGCCTCAGTCGCCTCGACCAGCCCGAGCCAGCCGGCGCACTGCATCTGTTGCATCAGCGCTTGCGACTCTTCGTAACCGATATGTGTCAGCCTGCGTACCTCGTCCACATCGACCATGATCGAATCGTGGCCGCGCGCCGCATATAACACTCTAAGCACCGCCAACGCATCGACAAACGTGCTGCACGGCGTAGGCTTGTGCGCCCAGCGCTCATAGCGCATGACCGGCAGCACCGCCGTCAACAAGGCGCCCACCAGCGTAATCATCCACAACATGTAGACCCACAATAAAAAGATCGGCAGCGCGGCCACTGCGCCGTAAATCATGGTGTAAGTCGGAAATTTGATCACGTAGGCGGTAAACAAACGCTTGGCAATTTCAAACGCCACACCGGCCAGCAGACCACCCCAGATAGCATCGTGCCAATCGACCGTCTGATTCGGCACCGTGACGTAGAGCAGCGTAAAGGCGCTGGTGGTCAATAGGATCGACGCCAGCGTATAAAAGCCGGTTCCCATCAGATGAAAACCGCCCACCACGCCGGTGGTGGCGCCGCCCACATATGAGGTTGCGGAAATCGATACGCCGATCAGCAAGGGCCCCAGCGTGATGATGGCCCAGTACACCAGGATGCGCTGCAATAACGGCCGCGAAGTCTGCACCCGCCAGATCCGGTTGAAGGTATGGTCGATGGTGGCCATGGTCATGCCGGCGGTGACGATCAGGGCCACCCCGCCGAAAGCCGACAGGCGCGCCGACTTGGCAGCGAACTGGTTGACATAACCCAGAATCGTATTGGCCATATTGGCCGGCATCAGGTTCTGGATGAAATACGCCTCCAGCGAAGCGCGAAAGGTGCTGAACAGCGGAAAGGCAGTAAATAACGCGAAGGCGATGGTCACCATCGGCACCAGCGCCAGAATCGAGGTGAATGTCAGCGCCCCGGCAACCTGCGGCAAGCGCTCCTCTTCCAGCCGGCGCACCGCAAAACGAAACAATTCTCGAAGATCATGCCAGGACAAGGCCTGCAGCTTGGAAACCATAAAATTCATTCAAGATAAAAATAAAGCATCGGAAAAATCGCATCATACATAGCGCGCCTCAACCATGTCACCGCATAAATAACTGCGGCCTAAATTTGTTTATCTTAGGTTAGCAATTAATTCATAATACCCAACTATGACAAAAACACCTTCCCTGACCCTGCTGATTCTTTACTATTCGCGCCACGGCGCCACGCGCAAACTGGCCGAAGCCATCGCGCAAGGCGTCGAAAGCGTGGCCGGCTGCGACGCCCGCCTGCGCACTGTGCCGGCAGTCTCCGCCGTCAGCGAAGCGACCGAACCGGATATTCCGTCCACCGGCGCACCTTACGTCGAAGCGATCGATCTTGAGCAATGCGCCGGTCTGGCGCTGGGCTCCCCCACCCGCTTCGGCAATATGGCTTCGGCCATGAAATATTTCTGGGACGGCACAGCGCCGCAATGGTTGTCCGGCGTACTGGCCGGCAAACCGGCCTGCGTCTTCACTTCCACCGGCAGCCTGCACGGTGGTCAGGAATCGACATTATTGAGCATGATGCTGCCATTGATGCATCACGGCATGCTGTTGCTGGGCCTGCCTTATACCGAAGCAGCACTGATGAGCACCGCCAGCGGCGGCTCCCCCTACGGCGCCAGCCATTGGGCCGGTGTCAACAACAGTCAGCCGTTTACCGATGAATCGCGCGCACTGGCGGTCGCGCTGGGCCGCCGGCTGGCGCAAACCGCCGTCAAATTACAGGGGCCAACATGATCACGCCGCGCGCAAAGTTTTACCATTTGGGCACGATCATCAGCCTGATTGCGCTGATCGCACTCTGCGTGGCCTGGGAACTGTTGCTCGCACCGTTGCGCCCCGGCGGTTCCTGGCTGGTGCTCAAGGTGATACCGCTGCTGTTGCCCTTGCGCGGCGTACTCAAGCGCGACGTCTATACGATGCAATGGTCGTCGATGCTGATTCTGCTTTATTTCACCGAAGGCATCGTGCGCGCCACCAGCGACCGGGTGACGCTCTCGGCTGCGCTGGGCTGGGCCGAGACCGCGCTGGCCTGCGCGTTTTTCTTCTGCGTCATTCTCTATTTGCGTCCGTACAAACAAGCCGCCAAGAAGCTCGCCAAACAAGCCATCGGCAAAGCGTCCCAATGAATGCGCCGCCGGAGCATGCGCTGCTCGATGCCTGCCGCGCGCTGATCGGCGCCGCGCACGTATTGACAGCACCCGGCGACACCGCCCCCTACCTGATCGACCAGCGCCGCCGTTTCACCGGCCGTGCGCTGGCCGTATTGCGCCCAGGCGATACCGATGAAGTCGCCGCCCTGGTGCGCTTATGCGTGCAGCACCGCGTGGCGATCGTGCCGCAAGGCGGCAATACCGGCCTGGTGCTGGGCAGCGTGCCCGATAGCAGCGGCAATGCGGTGGTGTTGTCGCTGAACCGTCTCAACCGAATCCGCGCCATCGACACCGTCAACAATACGATGACCGCCGAAGCCGGCTGCATTCTGCAAACCATCCAGGAAAGCGCCGCGGATCACGGCCGTCTGTTTCCGCTCTCGCTGGCCGCGCAAGGCAGTTGCACCATCGGCGGCAATCTCTCGACCAATGCCGGCGGCACCGGCGTGCTGCGCTACGGTAATACGCGCGATTTGTGTCTGGGGCTGGAAGTGGTCACCGCCCAAGGCGAGGTATTCAGTAGCCTGCGCGGACTGCGCAAAGACAATACCGGCTACGATTTGCGCGGCTTATTCATCGGCGCCGAAGGCACGCTGGGCATCATCACCGCCGCCGTGCTGAAATTATTCCCGCAACCCAAAGCCAAAGTGACGGCGCTGGCAGCATTGCGCACGCCGCAACAAGCGCTGACTTTGCTGACCATGGCGCAAGATCGTTGCGGTGCGGCATTGACCGCGTTCGAGCTGATGTCGGACGTCTGTCTGCAATTGGTGTACCGGCATTTCCCCGCTACGCCGATGCCATTTTCCGAACCGCATGCGCAATACGTACTGCTGGAATTGTCCGATAGCGAATCGGAAGCCCATGCTCAAGCGCTATTGCAACAATTGTTGGCCGATGCGATGCAGGCCGCACTGGTGGACGATGCAGTGGTGGCAGGATCATTGACGCAATCGTTATCGCTATGGGCTTTGCGCGAGCAGATTTCCGAGGCGCAGGCGCGCGAGGGCAAAAATATCAAACATGATGTTTCGCTGCCGATTTCACGCATCGGCGACTTCATCGACGCCACAGACGCGCTGCTGCAACAGCGCTTCCCCGGCTGCCGCATGGTCACCTTCGGCCATCTCGGCGATGGCAATTTGCATTACAACGTGGCCGCGCCGATCGGCGTCGACGATAGCGATTTCATTGCATCGCAATCCGCCATCAATCTGATCGTGCACGATAGCGTCGATCGCCACGGCGGATCGATTTCGGCTGAACATGGCATCGGTGTGTTGAAACGGGAAGAATTGCGGCGCTATAAATCGCCGCTGGAATTGCAATTGATGCGTAACATCAAGCAGGCGCTGGACCCCTTGAACCTGATGAATCCGGGCAAGATTTTATAAAAAACTAAAACAACTACAACTGCGGAATCAGCGCCAATATCTCCGCCCCCTTGGTCTCCTTGATCGCCGCAAGCGCTTCGATAAACTGATCCGGCAACATCGGACGTCCCAGAAAAAATCCCTGCAGCGCATCGCAGCCGGCGTCATCCAGAAATCGTTGTTGCGCCTTGGTTTCCACACCTTCGGCCACAATCCTCAGATTAAGCGCGCGCCCCAAAGCCACCACCGCCGCCACAATCGCCTCATCGTCCGAACCCTGCGCCAGATTGCGCACAAAGCCGCGATCGATTTTCAACTCATTGGCAGGCAAGCGCTTCAGATAAAGCAAACTGGAATAGCCGGTACCGAAATCGTCGATGGATATATCGACGCCCAGCGCAGCGATTTTTTCCAGCGTCATCATGCTGGCATCGACATCGTGCATTGCCGTCGTTTCCGTTACCTCCAGCGTGAGACAGTGAGGCGGCAGATTGTGCCGCGCCAGCGTGTTCTTGACGACTTCCAGCAAACCTTCGTGCGCAAACTGCACCGCGGATAAATTGACTGCCATCTTCCAGTCGTGATGACCCAATTCAACCCATTTTTGCATTTGCGCACAGGCCTGATCCAACACCCATTCGCCGATCGGAACGATTAATCCAGATTTCTCCGCCAGCGCAATGAAATCGTCCGGCGGCAGCAGACCGCGCACCGGATGTTCCCAGCGCACCAATGCTTCCGCACCCAGCACGCGTCCACCGGCAGCGGCGAATTTGGGTTGATAGTGCAGCACGAATTCATTGTGTTCGATGGCATGCCGCATATCGTGCAGCAATTGCAACTGATGATGTGCGTTCGCATTCATCGACGGCGCGAAAAAATGATAGCCGTTACGGCCGCTGCGCTTGGTGTAATACATCGCCGCATCGGCGTTCACCAACATTTCGTGACGGTTGACGCCGTCCTCTGGATAAATGGCGATACCGATACTGGCTGAGATTTGCAATGCATGCGATTCGATCATGAACGGCTGCCCGATCAGGGTCACCAGCTTATCGGCCACCTGCGCGGCATCTTCAGGCTGCGCAACATCGGCCAGCACCACAAATTCGTCGCCGCCCAGACGGGCCACCGTATCGCCGCCGGTCAATGTGCTCCGAATACCCCGTGCTACCTCGATCAGCAATAAATCGCCGATATGGTGGCCCAGTCCGTCATTGATTGCTTTGAAACCATCCAGATCGATGAACATCAGCGCGAAGTGGCGCCCTTCCCGCCCGGCATTCTGGAGCGCCCGATCCAGCCGGTCTTCAAACAACATGCGGTTCGGCAGTTTGGTCAAGCCATCGTGCAGCGCCTGCTGCGTCAGCTCCAAATTGGCGCGCGCCAGCGAATCCGCCAGCTTCGCAGTGCGCGTTTCCAGGCGGGCATCGAGCACCGACGTCAGCAGCGCAATGGTCAGAATGGACAAGGTGCAGATCACGATCACTACCGCCAGCCATTCTGGCGAAACACCATCGGCGACAGCGGTACAAATACTGCCGAGCGGAAAATGCGCGGCGGCCATTGCGATGTAATGCATGCCGGCAATCGCCAGCCCCATCACCATGGCCGCGATAGCGCGGGCGCGCCGGCCTTGTTGGATTTTTTGGCGCAAGTGAAAGGCGATCCACAATGCGGCGCAGGACGCGCTCACCGCGACCAGCAACGATAGTGCGAACCAGCGCGGATCGTAAATCACGCCGGGCGACATGCGCATCGACGCCATGCCGATGTAGTGCATCGCGGCGATGCCCGCGCCCATCGCAACTGCACTGCGCATGAGACGGCTCACCGGCAACGCCGGCAAACTGACTTGCCACAGCGCGAACGCAGATACCAGCACCGCCACCAGCAGCGACAACAAGGACAGCCAAATATCGTAACTCAGCGGAATCGGCAAGCGAAA
>DATMOE010000444.1:0-10879 GCA_035568435.1 Herbaspirillum sp.
AAGCTATAAGAGAAGAGCATTCTCATCATGACCGAGATTAAATCAGAAGAAAATTTTCGCACCTTGCTATCTTCAGTAATTGGATGCTGCACGGCTACACTATCCCACGGTTAGTTTTGGCATTTTTCCCCCATAAAACTCTGCACACATATTTTATGTATTCAAGTACGGTGAAACTCTTGGATTTCAATATACGTAAAAAGACGGCGTAAAAAAACCCGCATCAGCACGAGGCTTGATGCGGGTTTTTTGGATGTCCTAAGATTTCTTAAAACAACATTCTGGCGGAGAAGGTGGGATTCGAACCCACGTTAGGCATTCACCTAAACCAGATTTCGAGTCTGGCGCATTCGACCACTCTGCCACCTCTCCTGATTCGGTCAATTTCTGCCCTGAAAGCAGCAAAGCGCACGAGTATATCAGATGTATTTTTATTCGGAAAGACAAAACAGCAAGAACACACACCATTTGCCGTTCCAAGGCGGTCAACCGGCCGGTTGCAAGCGCGTAACACCGCCCATATAAGGATGCAAGACGGCAGGAATTTCGACGCTGCCGTCGGCCTGCTGAAAATTCTCCAGCAGCGCAACCAATGTACGGCCGACCGCCAGCCCCGACCCATTCAGTGTATGCACCGACTCCGGCTTGCCCTGCGCATTACGGAAACGCGCCTGCATCCGCCGCGCCTGAAACGCCTCGCAATTCGATATCGATGAAATTTCACGATAGGTATTTTGCGCCGGCAGCCAAACTTCAATATCGTAGGTTTTAGCGGCACCAAAACCCATGTCGCCGGTGCACAGCGTAATCACGCGATACGGCAGGCCGAGTTTTTTCAGAATATTTTCCGCATGTCCGAGCATCTCATCCAGCGCTGCATACGAGGTATCGGGATGGACGATTTGCACCATTTCAACTTTATCGAATTGATGTTGACGGATCATGCCGCGCGTATCGCGGCCGTAGCTGCCGGCTTCCGAACGGAAACAGGGCGAATGCGCCGTCAGTTTCATCGGCAGCGCATCGGCGCCGAGAATTTCATCGCGCACCAGATTGGTCAACGGTACTTCGGCGGTCGGGATCAGATACAGCGCCGCACCTTCGGCCTCGCCTTCCTGACCGCCCTTCTTCACCGCAAACAAATCGGCTTCGAACTTAGGTAACTGGCCGGTGCCGCGCAGTGAATCGGCATTGACGATGTAGGGGGTGTAGCACTCGGTGTAGCCATGCTCGCCGGTATGCGTGTCCAGCATGAATTGCGCCAGAGCCCGATGCAGCCGGGCGATGCCGCCCTTCATGACGGAAAAGCGCGATCCGGTCAGCTTGACCGCAACATCGAAATCCAGACCCAGGCCGGCGCCGATATCAACGTGATCCTTGACCTCGAACGCAAAAACCGGTGGTGTTCCGATCCGGCGTAATTCGACATTGGCCGATTCATCCTTGCCGACCGGCACCGACGCATGCGGCAGATTGGGCACGGCCAGCATGAATTCGCTGAGTTGCTGCTGAACCTGCTCCAGCCGCGCGGCGGAGGCTTTCAATGCATCGCCGATGCCGGCGACTTCCGCCATCACCGGCGCCGTATCTTCGCCCTTGCTCTTCAAATGGCCGATCTGTTTGGACAAGGTATTGCGCTTGCCTTGCATCTCTTCGGTATGCGTCTGAATCTGCTTGCGCTCCGCTTCCAGCGCATTGAAGGCATCTGCATCCAGCACGAATTTGCGGGTTGCCAGCGCGGCGGCAACAGTGTCGATGTCTTTACGGAGTAATTGAATGTCGATCATGAGTATCAGAGTAGTGAATACAATGCAAAAAAAACGTCAGTGCGGATTGTACCAAGGTAGCAAGGGCGTGCCGCGAAAAACCGGCTTATTCCTCATCTACTCCTCATCCTTACCCGCAGCACGATCCAGCGCCCGCAAATGCGCCAATTTCTCGCCGATTTTGCTTTCCAGTCCCCGCGGTGTCGGCTGATACCAGTGCGGCTCAGCCATGCCATCCGGCAAATAAGTCTCGCCGGCGGCGTAAGCCTCGGGCTCATCGTGCGCGTAACGGTACAACTTGCCGTAACCCAGTTGCTTCATCAATTTGGTCGGCGCATTACGCAGATGTTCCGGCACGCCGCGCGATTTGTCTTTCGACACAAACGCGCGCGCCGCGTTATAAGCCATGTAACCGGCATTGCTCTTGGCGGCGATCGCCAAATAAATAACCGCCTGCGCCAGCGCCAGTTCGCCTTCGGGCGAGCCGAGCCGCTCGAACGTCGCGGCGGCATCGTTGGCGATCTGCATTGCACGCGGATCGGCCAGGCCGATATCTTCCCAGGCCATGCGCACGATACGGCGCGACAAATAGCGTGCATCGACGCCGCCATCGAGCATGCGCGTGAACCAATACAGCGCCGCATCAGGATTGGAGCCACGCACCGATTTATGCAACGCGGAGATCTGATCGTAAAAGGCATCGCCGCCCTTGTCGAAGCGGCGCAGGGTATCGCCCAGACATTCCAGCAGCAATGGAGAATCGACCGATTGCAAGTCTTTGGCTTGCGCCGCGTGCGCCACGACTTCCAGATTATTGAGCAGCTTGCGGCCATCGCCGTCGGCGCTGGCGATCAGTGTGGCCTTCGCTTCATCGGTAAACGACAGGCCGTCCAGTTCCAGCACGGCGGCGCGTTCGAGCAATGCATTCAGATCGTCATCGGTCAGCGATTTCAGCACATAGACCGCAGCGCGCGACAATAACGCGCCGTTGACTTCGAATGAAGGGTTTTCGGTGGTCGCGCCGATAAAGGTAAACAAACCGCTTTCCACATGCGGCAAAAATGCGTCTTGCTGACTCTTGTTGAAGCGATGCACTTCATCGACAAACAAGATCGTGCGGCGGCCCGAATTGGCCTTGATGACTTGCGCCCGTTCGACCGCTTCACGGATATCCTTGACCCCGGATAACACCGCAGACAACGCAATGAATTCAGCGTCGAAACTATCGGCCATCAAGCGCGCCAGCGTGGTCTTGCCGACACCCGGCGGCCCCCACAAAATCATCGAATGCGGTTGCCCCGACTGAAATGCCAATCGCAACGGTTTGCCTTGGCCCAGCAAATGCTGCTGGCCGATGACATCGTCCAGGGTGCGGGGGCGCAGGCGTTCAGCCAGTGGTGCGGAGCTCATTTTTCGGTAGGTGCTTCACTAAAATAATCGACTAGTCTAACCGATGGCGCGGCAGCGCATGATTTGTCTGCTCAACGCCATATCCGGTGTTAAAATCGCCGCGGATTAAATGTCCACCGGCGAATATTTGTGACTGTTCTGTGACACATTCGCCCCTTGATTGCGCCCTATGACCTTTGTTGTCACCGCATCCTGCCTGCACTGCAAACATACCGATTGTGTCGATGTTTGTCCGATGGATTGTTTCCGCGAAGGCCCCGATTTTCTGGTCATCGATCCCGAGCTCTGCATCGATTGCTCGATGTGCGTGCCGCAATGTCCGGTCGATGCGATCTATCACGATATCGATCTGCCGGCAGCGCAACGGCACTTCCTTGCGCTCAATGCCAGACTGGCGGCATCGGATGCGTGGCGTCCGATTACCCAATCCAAAGCACCGTTGCCGGATCATCTGGAATGGACCGCCGTTGATAAAACGCTATTGATGCCGGCACAAGAAATTTAGTGCTTTTACACCGCGCATTTTCCCTACTTTATTCGCTGCTAACAATCATTAATAAAACAAAAAAATAAAGCGCCGCCGATGCATTGCCGGACAAAATTTTAGCTTTTATACTTCGACCGCTTTTCAAGTAAAGCAACACCTCCCGCACCACCCTGAACTCGCCAACCGGCAGCCAGCCTCCCGCCAGCCAGAGTCACCCATATACCGGTTAGTCCAACGCCTCCGCCGGCACCGCTCCGGTGCCGGATGCACGTCGATATTAAAAGGAATGACTTTGCAGATGATTACGAAAATAAACACGAAAATAAGCAAAAAAATAAGATTCGCAGCACCGTTGGCAGCATCATTATTACTGCTTGGCGCCATGCAATCCACAGCGGCGGCCCATCCGATGTTTACCGACGACACCGGCACGCAAGGCGCCGGCAATAATCAACTGGAAATGAATAGCGATCGCGTCTTCGAGCGCGACGAGAGCGCTGAAACGGTCGGCGATGTCACCTATACCTATGGTCTGACGCCTACATTGGATCTGTTTGCCGATCAGCCTTTGAATATATCGGGGCCACGCGGCATCGGCGACACCTCGCTCGGTTTTAAATGGCGCTTTTTTGAACGGGGAAATAACAGCATCGCATTCAAGTCCTCGGTATCGATGGCCAATGCCAATAATGAAAAAGGGTTCGGCAGCGGCCGCAACAATCTTTCCACCCTGCTAATCTTCTCTCACGTCAACGGCCCCTGGGCTCTGCATTACAACCTCGGACTGGGCACTAATCGCTTCAAATCACCGGAAACGGAAGATGAAAACCAGCCCACCATTTGGACCACCTCGGTAGCAGCGACCTATGAACTGCTGCCGCAGCTCAAAGTAGTCGGCGACATCGGCATAGCACGCAACGCAGATGTTAACAACCGGCAATACCCGGCCTACGCATTAACCGGCCTCGTCTACTCGCCCAACCAGCATTTCGATCTCGATGCAGGCATGAAATTCGGTCTGAACAATGCCTCCATCCAACGCCAGTTCGGCGCCGGCGTCACGCTCCACTTTTAATAAATCTCCTCCAGCAGCGCGGAAGGCAATCCTAAAACCTGCCTTCGCGCGCTTTCCCGATTATTTTTTGCATGCAAGTACGAAAACGACTTCAGTAATTGATGCGGCTGCCGTTACCAGCAAGATAACGGGCGCATCACCGAGGGAGAATCATGCACGCACCGACCATCAATACCTTGCTTTTCGCCGGTGCGCTTTGCTTGTCGCTTTGCAACACGCCGGCACAAGCCCAGGCACAATCCGGCATATCGGCAATGCCGATACCGGTGCCGGCCAACAGCGGCGCTAAAAAAAGCGGCGCTCAAAACGCGGCTCAATCTTCCGCGTCTTCCACGCAATCCCCTGCCCAATCTCCGCAACCCCAGCAAGCGCCGCGCCCGCAAGCCGAAAAAGTTGCCTTCAACAGCAGCGACATGCAAGGCGGCAAACCCTTATCGCTCAGCGCCATCTGGGTGCGCGCCGCCCCCATTACGACGCAAGTGCGCAAGCCGACCGTCATCGCCATGCATAGCTGCGGCGGCCTGTATAGCATCATCAGAACCGGAAACGGCAAAAATATACTCACGCCGCGTACTGTGGCCATGGCCAGAGAATTACGTCAGGCCGGTTATAACGTGCTACTGCCGGACAGCCTGACGCCACGCGGCAAAGCGTCGATTTGCACAGAATCGCTGCAACAACGCGGCGCCAGCACCGCTGAACGCGCCCGCGACGTCCAGGCCTCGCTGCGTTGGCTGGCAACGCAGGACGATGTCGACCCCGACCGCGTCGCCCTGCTGGGTTGGGACCATGGCGGCGCAACGGTCATGCAAGCGTTGACCATGCCGCCGGAGCGCGGCGCTCTGCGCGCCAAAGCCGCGATTGCGTTTTATCCGAATTGCGCCCAGTTCACCAACACGCATGCCGCCTATAAACCGAATGCGCCTCTGCTGATCCTGACAGGAGACGAGGACGACTGGGCGCCGGTAGCCCCCTGCACCGAGCTGACCCAAAAAACGTCGTCGCAGAAAGTCACACTGAACGTCTATCCCGACAGCTATCACGACTTCGACGCCCCCGGCATGCTGATGCAAGCGCGCCTCGATGTGCCGAATCCTCTGCACCCCGGTCAGGGCGTCACTTCAGCCTCCAATCCTGAAACCAAAGCCCTCGCCTATCGCGATATGCTCGCGTTTCTGGCTGCCGAACTGAATTAAGGCAGTATCTGCGCTACTTGGCGGGGCACTTGCTATAATCCCGGATTACCCGGAAACCCCCGAAGACACGCCAATATGACTGAACAACTATCGAAAAAAAGCGAAGCCTGGTCGGCCCGCTTTTCCGAACCCGTTTCCGATCTCGTCAAACGCTACACCGCGTCGGTATTTTTCGACAAACGTTTGGCCGAAGTCGACATGCAAGGCTCGCTGGCCCACGCAGAAATGCTGGCGCACCAAAACATTATCAGCGCCCAGGACTATGCCGATATCGAACGCGGTCTGGCCCAGATCAAAAGCGAAATTGCCGCCGGCCAATTCGAATGGCTACTGGATCTGGAAGACGTTCATCTGAATATCGAAAAGCGCCTGACCGAACTGGTCGGCGATGCCGGTAAACGCCTGCACACCGGCCGTTCACGCAACGATCAGGTGGCAACCGATATCCGCCTATATCTGCGCGGCGTAATCGACGACATCACCGGCCTGCTGCGCGAACTGCGCTTAGCGCTGCTCGATCTGGCCGAGCAACACGCCGACACCATCATGCCCGGCTTCACCCACATGCAAGTAGCACAGCCGATTACCTTCGGCCACCATATCCTGGCGTATGTCGAAATGTTCGGCCGTGATGCCGAACGCATGATCGATTGCCGCAAACGGGTCAACCGCCTGCCGCTGGGCGCCGCCGCACTGGCCGGCACCACCTTCCCGATCGATCGTCAGCGCGTGGCCGACACCTTGGGTTTCGATGAAGTTTGCCGCAATTCGCTGGATGCCGTTTCGGATCGCGATTTCGCCATCGAATTCTGCGCCGCCGCTGCGCTGGTGATGACGCATGTTTCCCGCATGTCGGAAGAACTGGTGATCTGGATGAGCCCGCGCATCGGTTTCATCGACATCGCCGACCGCTTCTGCACCGGCTCCTCGATCATGCCGCAAAAGAAAAATCCCGATGTACCCGAATTGGCGCGCGGCAAAACCGGCCGCGTCAACGGCCATCTGATCGCCCTGCTGACCTTGATGAAAGGCCAGCCACTGGCCTACAACAAAGACAATCAGGAAGACAAGGAACCCCTGTTCGACACCGCCGATACGCTGTGCGACACCTTGCGCATTTTTGCCGACATGGCGCGCGGCATCAGCGTGCGCCCGGAAGCGATGCGCGCCGCCGCGCTGCAAGGCTATGCCACCGCCACCGATCTGGCCGATTATCTGGTGAAAAAAGGCTTGCCGTTCCGCGATGCGCATGAAGCCGTGGCCCGCGCCGTGCGCGCCTGCGTCGATCAAGGTTGCGATCTATCGGACATGCCGCTGGAACAATTACGCAGCTTCTCGGACTTGATCGAAGCCGACATCTTCGACGTACTGACGCTGGAAGGCTCGGTCGCAGCACGCGATCATATCGGCGGCACGGCGCCGAAACAGGTCCGGCTGGCGATCGCGGAAATCCGCCGTCAACTGAATACGTAACTGAATAAGCGTCGCAAATAAAGCGTAAAAAAAATAATCATTTGAAGGAGGCAACACAATGCCCACAAATCCATTTGCAAAAATCCTGCCGGCCCTGCTATTAAGCGCTGGCTTGATCGGCGTCGCCAACAACAGTTTTGCCGCCGATGTGAAACTGGGCCTTGCCGCCGCGCTGACCGGACCGGCGGCCAAATACGGCGTCGCCATCAAAAACGGTTTTACACTCGCAGTCGATGAAATCAACGCCAAGGGCGGCGTCAACGGTGACAAGCTGATCCTGGTTGCCGACGATGAACAAGGCAAAAAAGAAGCCGCCATCAACACCTTCAAAAAGCTGATTTTTCAGGATAAGGTGTTGCTGGTATTCGGCCCCACACTATCGAACTCGGCCTTTGCCGCCGATCCCATCGCCAATGCCGTCAAGGTCGTCGTCTTCGGCACCAGCAACACCGCCGACGGCATCACCGCAATGGGACCGTTCACCTATCGTAATTCCGTCATGGAAGCCGACGTACTGCCGATCACCGTGCGCGCCGCCGTCAAACATTTCAATCTGAAAAAAGTCGCCGTCATTTACGGTAACGACGACGCTTTCACCAAGAGCGGCTACGACGTGTTCAAAGCCACCCTGGCGCAACAGAAAATCCCGGTCACCAATACCGAAGCGTATGCCAAAGGCGATGTCGATTTCAAGGCGCAACTGACCAAGATCAAGGCCAACAATCCCGACGCGATCGTCTGCTCTTGTCTGGCCGAAGAAGCCGCCAACATCATTTTGCAAACCCGCGCGCTGGGCATGCAGCAACCGTTCATCGGCGGCAACGGCCTGAATTCGCCGAAGCTGTTCGACATCGCCAAAAATGCCGGCGACAACACCATCATGGGCAGCCCCTGGTCATCGGAAAACCTGACCCCCGCCAACAAAGCCTTCATCGCTGCCTATAAAGCCAAGTTCGGCGCCGATCCCGATCAGTTTGCGGCGCAGGCCTACGATGCGCTGCACGTGGTCGCCGCCGGTTTGCAAACGATTAAACTCTCCGGCAATCTGGCCAACGACCGCGTGGCCCTGCGCAATGCGCTGGCCGGCGTGAAGATCGAAGGCGCGACCGGCAAATTTGCGTTCCGCAAAGCGCCTGCCGTGGCCGGTAAAGAAGCCGGCTACGACGCCGATCAGGAAGCCATCGTCAACATCGCCAAAGGCGGCAAGTTCGTCATCTTGAAATAAGCACGAAACAAGCGTGAAATAAGCGCCTTCCGGCCAGACCAGAAATGCTAGGACAACAACTCATCAACGCCCTTTCCCTGGGCAGCGTCTACGCGCTCTTCGCGCTCGGCTTCACGCTGGTCTTCGGCGTACTCGGCGTGATCAATCTATCGCATGGCGCGATCTTCATGCTCGGCAGTTATATTGCTTTGCTGCTGATCGAAAAACTGGCGATGCCGCTGTATCCGGCGATATTGTGCGCGATGCTGGCCACCGGCTGCATCGGCGCGCTGATCGATTATCTGGTCCTCAAACCGCTGCGCGCACGCAATGCGCCGCATCTGGCGCCGATGATTGCAAGCATCGGCGTGGCCATCATCCTGACCAATCTGGCGCAAGGCTTGTTCGGCGCAGAAAACCAGCGCTTTCCGGAAGGCACCATTCCCGAAGCAAGCATGAATTTCGGCACGCTGCATGTGACTGCGCTGCAGATCGGCATCGTGGCCATTTCCTTTATCCTGATGCTGATCTTGCTGCTGGCAATGCGCCGCACCCAGCTCGGCCGCGCATTGCGCGCAATTGCCGAATCGCCCAAGGCAGCCTATCTGCTGGGCATCAATGTCGAAGGCCTGTTCTTGCTCACCTCGTTTGCCGCCGCGGCGCTGGGCGGTGCGGCCGGCGTGCTGGTCGGCCTCTCTTTCAATGCGATTTCACCCTTCATGGGCCAGCCGATGCTGCATAAAGGCATTGCCGTGATTATCCTGGGCGGCATGGGCGACATCCGCGGCGCACTGATCGGCGGCCTGTTTCTGGGCTTTGCCGAAGTGCTGACGGTGGCCTATATTTCCAGCGATTTCCGCGATGCCGTGGCGTTCGGGCTGCTGTTCCTGATTCTATTGGTCCGGCCGGCGGGACTGTTCGGCAAAGTCCTCGAAAGAAAGGCCTGACATGGCGGATTGGTGGGAAGGATTCTGGGCCACATACAACACCGTCATCTTCGGTGTCGGCGTCAGCGCCATGCTGGCGCTATCGATTTACGTCACCCTGTCCTGCGGCCTGCTCTCGCTGGCAAACGCGGCCTTCATGGGGATCGGCGCCTATGCCGCTGCACTGATCAGCATGCAGACCGCATTACCGTTCCCAGTGGCGCTGGCCACCGGCGTCGCGCTGCCGATGCTGGTGGCGCTGATCATCGGCATACCGACGCTGCGCTTGTCCGGCGTTTATCTGGCGATGGCCACGCTGGGCTTCGGCGAAGTGGTGCGCGTGATCGTATTGAATATGGATATCACCGGCGGCCCGATGGGTCTGAACGGCATTCCGCTGAAAACCGAATGGTGGCATATCGTCTTGCTGCTGATCGCCGTGCTGTATTTTTTGGCGCGGATGCGCCGCTCCAAAATCGGCCGCGCATTCGAAGCCATCAAGGAAGATGAAGTCGCCGCACGGCTGATGGGCATCGATGTGGCCGCCTACAAATTGCTGGCCTTCACCATCGGCGCAGGAATTGCCGGTCTGGCCGGCGCGCTCAATGCGCACTACACCTTCACCATCGGCCCCGGCAATTTCGATTTCGAACGCGCGGTTGAAATTCTGACCATGGCCGTCTTCGGCGGCACCGGCAATCTGATCGGCCCGACACTGGGCGGCGCCATACTGGCCGTGCTGCCCGAGGTATTGCGCTGGTTCCAGGACTATCGCCTGGCAATCAATGGCTTGATCCTGGTGCTGGTGATCCTTTACCTGCCGCAAGGTATTTGGGACCCGCGCCGCATCAGATCATTCCTGCAGCGCCGGAGGGCCGCCTGATGCTGCAATTCAAAAACATCAGCAAACATTTCGGCGGCCTGCAGGTCTTGCAGGACGTCAATTTCACGGTGCCGCAAGGCACCATCTTCGGCTTGATCGGCCCCAACGGCGCCGGTAAAACCACTGTCTTCAATCTGATCACCGGCCTGTTGCGCCCGTCCGGCGGCAATATTTTGTTTGAAGAGCGGGACATCGGCAATACGCCGCCGCATAAAATTACCGGCCTGGGCATGGCGCGCACGTTCCAGAACATTCGTATCTTCAAGGAAATGACGCTGCTGGAAAATGTCGTAGTCGGCATGCACGAGCATCTGCATTACGGCTTTGCCGGTCTGCTGCTGAACCTGGGCAATTATCGCAACGTGGAACGGCAAGCACGCGAACGGGCGCATGAATTGCTGTCCTGGGTGCGGCTCGATCATAAGGCCAATATGCTGGCCGACAGCCTGTCTTACGGCG
>DATMOE010000445.1:0-4129 GCA_035568435.1 Herbaspirillum sp.
TTCCGAACCCGGCACCATCGGCGTCGGTTACAACACCATTCGCTTCGACGATGAAATCACCCGCTTCATGTTCTGGCGCAACCTGATCGACCCGTATGCCCGCGAATGGCAAAACAATTGCGGCCGCTGGGATTTGCTCGATGTGGTTCGCACCGCCTATGCGCTGCGTCCCGAGGGCATCATCTGGCCGACCAAGGAAGACGGCAGCCACAGCTTCAAACTGGAACATCTGAGTAAAGCCAACGGCTTGCTGCACGAAGCGGCGCATGATGCGCTATCCGACGTGCGCGCCACCATCGGTCTGGCCCGCGCGATTCGCAATGCGCAGCCGCGTCTGTTTGATTTCTGCCTGGCGCTGCACAAAAAAGACCGTGTCGCCAGCGAAATCGGCTGGCCCATCGCGCGTCCTTTTCTGCATATCTCCGGCATGTTTCCCGCCGAGCGCGGTTGCATTGCGCTGATGTGGCCGCTGGGTGTGCATCCGACCAATAAAAACGAACTGATCGCCTGGGATCTGGCCTATGACCCGCGTGAACTCTGGCCGCTGGATGCCGCCACCATCCGCACCCGCCTGTTTTCCAAACGCGACGCCTTGCCGGAAGGGATGACCCGCTTGCCGGTCAAATCGATCCATCTGAACAAATCGCCGATGGTGATCAATAATTTAAAAACGCTCTCGCCGGAAATGATGCAGCGCTGGCAATTCGATCTCGATCTGGCAATGCAACATGCCGCGCATGCCGCCGCTGCGCCCGATATGAGCGCGGTATGGCAACAGGTATTTCAACGCGAAGCCGAAGGCACGCCGGACGTGGACGAAGATTTATATGGCGGCTTCATCGGCAACGGCGATCGCCGCCAATTAACGGCGCTGCGGGCCATGACGCCGCAGCAACTGGCCGCCGCCCACCCCGGTTTCGACGATGCCCGGCTGGAAGAACTGGTGTTCCGCTATCGCGCGCGTAATTTCCCCGAGACCCTCTCCGAGATCGAACAAGAACGCTGGGAAGAACATCGCGTTGCGCGTTTATTCGACGGCGAAGGCGGTTTCCGCAATGTCGATATTCTGTTTGCCGAAATCGATACCTTGTCGGAAACCGCTGACGAGCGTGGTGAACAAATCCTCGGCGCGCTGTACGACTATGCGGAAATGATCGTGCCGCAACGCCATTAAAAAACAAAAATCCGCCCGCTCGTGAGAACGAATCCGGGCAGCGCCACTCTTATCTCCTAATCAATGAGATATAAGCTCTAAATAAGAGAGAGACACAATGCAACAACTGGAATTCGAAGTAAACGGGGCTTATGTGGAACTGAACCAGCTATTGAAACTGGTTGGCATCTGCGACAGCGGCGGCGCCGGCAAAGCCCTGGTCGCCAGCGGCGATGTCAAAGTCAACGGCCAACAAGAACTGCGTAAAACCTGCAAAATTATCCCCGGACAAGTGGTTTCACTGGGCGACATCACCATTCATGTGCGGGCCGCGACATGAAGCAACCAACCGCGCCATGAAACCCATCGTCCGATGGCTCGCTGCTCTCGGCCTCATTCTGGGCGGATTAACGGCCTGTTCATCGCTGCCGGTGCTGACGCCGGAAATGTCGATCAGCAATGACAAGATACGACTGCAAGGCGCGCGCGGCCCACTGACGCAGCAACAAAGCAAAGCCATCCTCAGCAAGCTCGACAGCAACGGTAAGCCGACCGGCATTTTCGAGCAGCATCTGGCGCTGGAACAGGAAATACTCGGCAGCTCGCTGGTGGTCGGCAACAAGGTCACACTGCTGATCGATGGCCCCAGCACCTATGACGCGATGTTTGCCGCCATCGCTAAGGCCAAAGACAACATCAATATGGAAACCTACATCATCGAAGACGATGACGAAGGCCGCCGTTTTTCGGACGTGCTGATTGCCAAACAACAGGCTGGCGTACAAGTCAATTTCATCTATGACAGCGTGGGTTCCATCAATACCCCGAAAGAATTTTTCCAGCATCTGCGCGACGCCGGCATCAAGGTGCTGCAATACAATCCCGTCAATCCGCTCGCACTGCGCAAGGGCTGGAACGTCAACCGGCGCGATCATCGTAAATTACTGGTCGTGGACGGCCGCGTCGCCTTTGTCGGCGGCATCAATATCAGCAGCGTCTATTCGAACGGCTCCAGCCTGTCGCGCAAGCGCCAGGCAACCCCACAACAACCGAGCCAACAGCCATGGCGCGACACCCATATTCGCGTCGAAGGACCGGTCGCTGCGAGCTTCCAGACTTTATTTATCGATACATGGCAGCAGCAAAAAGGCGATCCGCTACCGGAGCGAAATTATTTTCCCCACATAGCGCCGGCCGGCGATGAAGTCGTGCGCGCCATCGGCAGCTCGCCGGATCAGCCTTACAGTCTCATTTACGTGACGCTACTGTCGGCCATCAACAGCGCCCAGAACCAGGTTTATCTGACCAACGCCTATTTCGTCCCCGATCCGCAACTGCTGGCCTCCCTCAAAGACGCCGTCGCGCGCGGCGTCGATGTGCGCCTGCTGCTGCCGAGCAAAAGCGATTCGTCGCTGGTGCGTTACGCATCCCATTCGTTTTACGATGAATTGCTGCGCGCGGGCGTGAAGATTTACGAGCGGCAGGATGCGCTGCTGCATGCCAAGACCGCCGTCATCGACGGCGTCTGGTCGACCATCGGCTCGACCAATCTGGACTGGCGCAGCTTTGCCACCAATCAGGAAATCAACGCGGTGGTGTTGAGTCCCGGCTTCGGTGTGCAAATGCAAAAAATGTTCAATGACGATTTACAAGCATCCACCCTGATTACGCTGGAAAGCTGGCGTCAGCGCTCGCTCGGCAGCCGCATCAAAGAATTCGGCTCACGGCTATGGGCACGCCTGCTATGACAGCATGGCGACGCAAATTACCGGCCATGCTGTGCTTGGCCGCAACGGCCTTCGCCCTCGCCATCACCGCGCTGACCCCAGCAGCGTCAGCCCAAAATGCGCCGGCTGCATTGCGCAATAAATATGCCGAGCTTGGCGAACAACTGAAAAACAATCAATTTCAACGTCCGCTCTATCTGGAATCAAGCGAATCGCCCGACGTGCTGAAGGGCGATGTCTATGCCGTGATCGATTACCCGTTTGCCACCGTCAATACCGCATTGAATAATCCGGCCCACTGGTGCGATTTCCTGATCCTTCATCTCAACATCAAATACTGCAAGGCCGACAACGATTCGGCGACACCCGACCTCTCGGTCAATCTCGGCAAAAAAGATCAGCAAGACCTGAAAAACACGTATCACGTCGATTTCAAATATCGCAACGAAATCAGCGCGGCCGATTATTTTTCCGTGATACTCAGCGCCGCCCAAGGCCCGCTGAACACCAGCAATTACCACATTCATCTGGAAACTGTCGCCATCGATGCAACGCATAGTTTCCTGCATCTGACCTATTCCTATACCTACGGCTTTGCCGGAAAAATGGCGATGAGCG
This sequence comes from Herbaspirillum sp., assembly GCA_035568435.1. Lineage (GTDB taxonomy): Bacteria > Pseudomonadota > Gammaproteobacteria > Burkholderiales > Burkholderiaceae_D > Herbaspirillum. The sequence continues at coordinate 3,499 of DATMOE010000445.1, forward strand.
CGTATCTGGCCACCACCGGCCGCAACAAAATCGGCTTTACCCGCATGCCTGGTGGCGGCGGTAAATCCGGCTATGTTAACGGTGTACGCGGCATCATCGAACGCAATACCATGCGTTACTACCTGGCGATCGAGGCCTACCTAAGCGCGATGACGGCAGCACCTTCGGAGCAATTCGAAAAACGTATTCAGACTTGGTTCAGCGCTACCGAACTCTACCCGCAACAATTGCACGAGCTTGATCGCAGCGCTTATCTGGACATGAAACGCATCGAGTATCGGCGTCAGAACGCAGCCGCGCCCTAAGAGACTGTTGCGAAATGAAGGGCGTCAGGCGGGCTGTGGCGGCTGGTTGTGCGCAGTGAGGTAAAGAAGGGAGGGGGCCGAAGGCCGCCGGAATGACACGAACGGAGTACAACCAACCGCCACAGCCCGCCTGACGCCCTTCATTTCGCAACTCAGGTTGACGCGACCAGCCCGATACCCGATGATCCGGTTTCGCAGCCAGCACCGCAGCTTCTCTCCTGCACCATGCCCGCCTGAAACTGTCCCGACCCGCTCGGGCATCAAGGCAGGGATATGCAAACGCTCAGGCATTCAAATTCTCCAAACGGCTTTACGCTAATCGAAGT
>DATMOE010000446.1:0-2464 GCA_035568435.1 Herbaspirillum sp.
ACCTGCCGGCGCTTGAAAGCCGACCCGAGGACGCGCGATATTCCGGTCATCTTTCTGACCGCCCTTGCGCAGACCGATCAGAAACTGGCCGGTTTCGACGTCGGCGGCGCCGACTATGTGACCAAACCCTTGCAGCACAAAGAGCTGCTGGCGCGCATCCGCACGCAACTCGAAAATTACGCGGCGCGCAAAATATTGCGCGATCACAACGCAACGCTGGAATTGGAAGTAGCGCAACGCACGCAAGAACTCTCCGCCATGCAGGATGTGATTATTCAATGCATGGCGTCGCTGGCCGAGACCCGCGATAACGAAACCGGCAACCATATTCGCCGTACCCAGCACTATGTGAAGGCGCTGGCGCTGGCATTGCAACATCACGAGCGTTTTGCCGCCGCCCTGAGCGGCAACGCGATTGAACTGCTCTACAAATCCGCGCCGCTGCACGATATCGGCAAAGTCGGCATCCCGGATGCCATCCTGCTGAAACCCGGCCGACTGACGTTCGAGGAATTCGAAATCATGAAAACCCATACGACGCTCGGACGCGATACCTTGCGGGCCGCCGAACGCATGCTCGATACAGAGAATTCATTTTTGCGGTTTGCTTGCGAAATCGCTTATTCGCATCAGGAAAAATGGGATGGTTCCGGCTACCCGGAAGGTCTGATCGGCGATGCGATCCCGATGTCGGCGCGCTTGATGGCCGTGGCCGATGTCTACGATGCGCTGATCTCGAAGCGTGTTTACAAACCCGCCTTCACGCATGAAGAAGCCGCCGCGCAATTGCGTAAAGGACGCGGAACGCACTTCGATCCCGATGTCGTGGCCGCCTTTGAGCAGGTCGAAAACGAATTCAAGACCATTGCTGCGCGATATCAGGATTGAAGTGCGCGTTATCTTTTTTGCAATGCAAACCGGATTTTGCGGATTCTGTGCGCATGCCAGCCAAATAATTGGCCTCTATAACGCTTGGTCATACGTGCGAAAATCAGTGCCTAAAAATCCGCTCAGGCAATAAAACATCATGAGTTTAAAACACACTATTTTCCCGGTGCTTGCCGTCTTGATCTGGGGCGCCAATACCGTGGTCAACAAACTCGCGGCAAATGTGATCGATCCCGCTGCGATTTCGTTTTATCGCTGGTTGCTGGCCGGACTATTGCTGGGCCTGTTCTTTGCGAAACCGGTGTGGCGGCAGCGCCGCCAGATCCAGCCCTTCGTGCCCAAGCTATTTGTACTCGGCATGCTGGGCATGGTGCTGTATCAGTGCCTGGCCTATATCGCGGCGCAAACCACAACGGCAACCAATATGGGAATCGTGGTGTCGCTGGTGCCTTTGCTGGCGGTGGGATTAAGTGTGCTGCTGCTCGGCGAGGCCGCTACCGTGGGCGGTGTGGTGGGCGGTATTCTGTCGCTGCTTGGGCTTATCTATCTATTGAGCCACGGTGAACCGGCGGCGCTGTTATCGCATGGCCCGGTCCTCGGCGATTGCCTGATGCTCATCGCCAGCCTCGCTTATGCCAGTTACAGCGTGCTGCTTAAGCGCTGGGCGATCCCGCTCGTCAATTGGCATTCGCTGGTAGTCCAAATCTGGACCGTCATACCGGTGCTGTTCATTTACTACCTCAGTCAATCCGCCCCGCCGCTGACAATGGCTGGTTTGCCGCTGGTGTTGTATGCCGGCATTCCGGCCTCGGTGATTGCGCCTTTTTTGTGGATGTTTGGCATCAGCAAATTGGGGCCGGGCCGCACCACTGCACTGATGAATCTGCTGCCGGTATTTACGGTCTCGATCGCGGTGCTTTTTTTAGGCGAAACCTTGCATGCTTATCATGTGATCGGTGGTGGCGTTACCTTGCTGGGCGTGGTACTGGCGCAAACCCTGAAGCGGCCGTTGGGGCGGCGGGCGGTAGTGGTTTAGCAAAAGTGGCGAGTAAATAAAGACAAGGGGGCGCTTCATGGATGCAGACGGAACAACAGCATTAGTGTCTACACTGCCGAACATCCAACATGTGTTCGTTCTGATGCTGGAGAATCGCTCATTCGACCACATGTTTGCGTTATCAGGGCTGCCTGGAATCGTCGCGGCAACACCAGCAAACACCAACACCTACAGCGGGGAAATTTACCCATTCGGTGGCGAAGCGCCTGATCAGATGCCCACCGATCCGGGACATGAATTCCAGGACGTGGTTGAACAGTTATGCGGTTCCGGTGCGCAGTTCCGACGCGGCCAGCCGTACCCAGCGATCAACAATACAGGCTTTGTTTCCAACTACGCGACAACGACATCGGAAGGCCCTCGCCCTCAGCCGGCCGACGTCGGCAAAATTATGTTTGGCGTCAATATCCAGACGCAGGCGCCAGCGCTCTACCAGCTCGCAAAGGAATTCGTATTGTGCGATGGTTGGCACGCTTCTCTACCCGGGCCGACTTGGCCGAACAGGTATTTTCTGCATGG
>DATMOE010000447.1:0-6322 GCA_035568435.1 Herbaspirillum sp.
CGACGACCATCTGCAGTTTCGGGAAACGGTCGAATACGCCGGCGGTAATGATGCGCAATGCGTGCAGGCCGGTTTCCACGCCGAAGCCGTAAATCGCGCCGTCCAGACCGCATTCCAGGAACGGTTCGATCATGTTGCGCGACGGCGTGTTCGGATGCAGGTAAATCGGGGTATCGGCGGCTTCGGCGGCTTCAAAGATTTCCCAAAATTTCGGGTCCGACAGATATTCGCCGTGGGTGTGCGAGTTGATGATCACGCCGGTCAGGCCCAGACCGATGCCGCGCTCGATTTCCTTGGCGGCTTCGCGCGGATTTTGCGGTGCGATAGCGACCATGCCGGAGAAGCGGGTCGGATGACGGTGTACCGCGGCGGCCAGTTCATCGTTGGCGACTTTGGCGAAGGCAACCGCGGTATCGGCATCCATGATCTGCACGCCCGGCGACGTCAGCGCGATGATTTGACGGTCGATGCCGGTGTCGTCCATGTGTTGCAGGCGCACCTGATCCAGGTCCGACAGGCAGCGGATGATGTGTCTGGCCCGATCGCTCTGGCTGCTCATGTAAAAACCCAGCAGACTGACAAAGCCTGGATCGGGGTTCGGGCCGGCCAGTATCTTGCGGTATATGTCGAACATTTCCTTCGGCGCAAACGCTTCTTCGGTGGCAATGCGCAGGTAATCCGAATGCGGTTTTATCATTGTCTTTCTTCCTGTATCGGGGGGATGGGAATGCGAGGTTAATGCGGGTTGATTTCTAGTCGCTATAAATATGCACGACCGCTTCGATCACTTCGGTGCGGTAGGTCCGCAGCGCAATCGAACAGGGGGCGCCGACGGGTTTTCCGGTAGGCACGTGAAACGCGCCGAAGTGCAGACTGCATTCAACAATGTCGCCGTCGAGTTCGCCTTTGGACAAACTCGCCAAGCCGTGCGTGCAAGTGTCATCGGTGGCATACACCGCACCGTCGATGTTATAGATGGCGACAGAATTGCCGTCGATATCGAACTTCTGAATCGAATTGACGGCCAGATCTTTGACCGGACAAATACGATGACATTTTTGATGCATAAATACCCTTTCTAGAGAATGAAACTCACGGAACCCAGCGAGGCCAATTCGTGCGCATCCATAAAGACGCGGCGCTCCCGGATGCGCAGGCCGGCATCGGTGCGCTGCAACACATAGCGGTACTTGCCGACATATTCGCGAATCCGCTCATAGCGGCGATAGCGGTAGCAAACAAAGTTCGCCGTTGCCGTCGCCGTTGAGGCCGTGCTTTCAATCAGGCGCACATTGGTGATCAGGCGACGCGTGCGCGACTGTGGAAATTCGGCGTGGCAGTTCGGATCGTTGAGGCGAATCACGCGCTGCCGGATGCGCTCGGCGTTATCGGCGATCGTGAATAGCGAGGTCCGGTGATTGCCTTGCAGTGCATCGTTGGACGGCACAAAATATTCGGCGTCTTCGGTCAGCAACTGCAACCATTCGTCGAGTTTCCACTCGTCCAGCAGGTCGGCTTCCAGGTACAGGAAATCTTCTATTTCGGCGCGCGTAAACTTGATGTCGTTCATGTTTTATCTTCCGTCATCAGTTTGTTCCAGTGACGCCAAAACGTGCGCAGATGGTGTTCGTCGCTATTGAGCTGCATGCCTTCTTTGGCCATGCCACGCGACATTTCCGACCATGGGTCGTCGCGCCAGTTGGCCAGGCCCTGCTGCACCAGTTCCAGCGCCTCGACATCGTCCGGCGTCGCAAAACCGCCGGGGCCGTAAAAGGTCAGGAAGGCATCGAGCCGGCGCGCACGGGCCGATTCGCTCTCCTCCGTCGGACCGAGCGCCCAGGCCGTCACGTGCATGCGCTCTGCACCCTCGGGGTAGAAGGTGCGGATGGTGACCGATGAACCGTCGTTGATGACCAGATTAGGGAAGATGACCAAATTGCGATTGGTATCGGCCACCCGGGTTGCCCGCTCCGCGCCGAGGCGTTCGACCAGCTCGGCGCGGATCACGTCGATTTCCGCTTTCGCTGCTTCGCCGAATAAGGGAATCCATTTGGCGACGGGCCGGCCGCGGAAGTTTTCGTTGTCGGTCGTGAAGTGGCCGTGGCCGAGATCGATTGCATAACCCTTGGTCGGCAAGACCAGCCCGGCCTCCTTCGACGGTTCGACCGCCACCCCGGAATTTTTCATGAAATTGAGCCAGGTCGAATGCGTGGTCGGCAAGTGGTAGTCGTCCACACTGTTTTCGACCATCAGTTTCCAGTTGGCTTGCACGTCGTATTCTTGAGTGCCTTCAATCACTTCCATCGTGTTCGATGGCGATTGATCGATGACCAGATCGATGTATTCAGTGGCACGGCCCAGATAATCGACCAGCGGTTCGACCTCCTGATCGAGGCACAGAAACCAGAAACCGCGATAGGACTCGAAACGCGCCGGCTTTTTCAGGCCCAGCGCCACTTTGTCGAAGTGTTCGCCATAAGCATCGTCGCCGGGAACGCCGCCCAAGGTGCCGTCGTTCTTGTAACTCCAGCCGTGGTAGACGCAAAAGAAGCGGCGCGCGTTGCCTTTCGGCTGGGTGCAAACGGTAGCGCCGCGATGACGGCAAGTGTTGAAGTGGCACTGCACTGCGCCGCTTGCGTCGCGCACGAAAATGACCGGGCGGCCGGCGACCCGGCGCGTGATGAAATCGCCCGGCTTTTTGATCTCCGATTCATGCCCGACGTAAATCCAGCATTTGGCAAAAATCCGTTGCATTTCATCCTGCAAAATCTGCTCGGATACATGCACCTCGCGGTTCAGCATGAACACCTTGCGGTCGTTGTCGTCAACAATGTAAGGGCGTTTATCGGTCATGGAGACGGTAGTCCGTAGGGAGGGGGCTGCGGAAAATTATACAACACAATTATCGTAATATGAGATTATTGAATATACGGATAAATCATCCAATATCGGACTTTTAAAAGAATTTGTATGAGTAAATATTCAAACTGCGAGGTGATTTAAGATATTTTGTAGAACACAAAAATCATTATTTGATAATTAAAATAGACATAAAATCAGAAAATTGCTCATTTTATGAGGCTGAGATGGTGAGCATGGCGGCTATAATTGCCATCCCCGACCCCTCTCCAAACCCTGCGAAGCCTATGGCAAATACCGATACGCAAAACAGTCTGACCAAAATGATTTCGGTGCTGGACATGATTGAGGAAAGCACTGCGGGGCTCACGTTCGAGCAAATGCTCGACGGCATGAAGCTCTCTCGCGCGACTTTGTATCGGTATATTCGCGTCCTGTCGGAAGCCGGGCTGATCGTTTCATTGCCCAATTTCGGTTATACGCTGGGGCCGCGCGTGGCCGAACTCGATTTGAAAATGCGCACGCAGGATCCGTTGATTGCCGCCAGCGTGCCGGTGATGCGGGAGCTGGCGCGCACCGTGCCCGGCGTGGTTTTGCTATGCAGAAAGTATCGCGATAAGGTGCTTTGCGTACATCAGGAGGGTTCCAGCCCGGCGTTTCGAAGCGGCTATGAACGCGGCCAGGACCGGCCTCTGTTCCGCGGTTCGGCTTCGCGCATTATCCTGGCCTATGCCGAGGCGCGTGCCGTTGCGCGTCTGTATGCCGAGCGCAGCGACGAATTCGCCCAGGCCGAGTTGGGCAACACATTGGAAGAGGTAAAAGCCAAGCTGGCGCAAATCCGGCATGCGGGTTGGGATACCACGACGGCGCAAATCACACCGGGCGTCACCGGCATCGCCGCGCCGCTGTTCGACAGCAAAGGCACGATTGCCGGCAGTTTGAGTGTCACGCTCAGCGCCGCCTCGTTAAAGCCGGGCGATCTCGAACAACTTTCCGAACGCATCAAGCTATGCGCGGGGATCGTCTCGCAGGCTATTTCGCAACCGCCGTTGTTGGGGGGGTAAAGGTTGGGTCATGGACTTTCCTCTGTTTTATCCGCCAGTTCCTGCTCGATCTGTTCGATGCTGGGCAAACTGGTTTGCAGCTCTTTGGGAAGGGACTCCACTAACTGGTATTCGGCCACACCGATAGGCTGGGTGTTGTCGCGCAAGGCGTATTCGGCCACTACCTTGTTCTTGTTTTTGCACAGCAGCAGACCGATGGTGGGATTGTCCTGCGCGTGTTTGATCTCGGCATCCACGGCCGTCAGGTAGAACCCCAGTTGCCCCACGTGTTCCGGCTTGAACTTGCCACCCTTGAGTTCGATCACCACGTAGCAGCGCAGCTTCAAGTGATAGAACAATAGGTCGATGAAGAAATCGTCTCCACCCACGTTGAGGAGTACTTGTCGGCCAACGAAGGCAAACCCTGCCCCAAGCTCCAGCAGGAACTGGGTGACATGCTGCACCAGGGCCGCCTCGATTTCGCGCTCCTGCGCGGCCTCGCTCAGCCCCAGAAAATCAAAGCGGTATGGGTCTTTCAGGGATTCACGCGCCAGATCGGATTGGGGCTTGGGCAAGCGTGTTTCGAAATTGTTGGTGGCCTTGCCGCTGCGTTCCAGCAGACGGGTTTCGATATGCATGTTCAGCACATTGCGTGACCAGCCATGCTCCACGGCACTTTGCGCGTAGGCTAGGCGCTGCTGCGTATCTTTCAATCTGGTAAGCAACACCAGGTTATGCCCCCATGGCAATAGTCCAACAGCCTGTTGGACTATTTCAGCGTCCGGCCAGGCCTCGGCAAAAGCGCGCATGTACATGAGGTTGGCGCGGGAGAAGCCCTTCATGTCTGGAAAGGCGGTGCGCAGATCATGCGCCAGCCGTTCAATGACCTTGGCTCCCCATCCCTGCGCGGTCTGGCGCGCCAGAATGTCGCGGCCAATCTGCCAGTACAGCAGCACCAGTTCGCGATTGACCGCCAGCGCGGCGCGTTGCTGGGCGGTGTGGATGCGGCCTTTCAGCTCGGCCAGCCAGTCGGCGTAGCCTTGCGGCGTGGGTGTCAAAGAGATCGGCTTGTCGCTCATACCAGTCGCGTCCTTCCTGTCAAAAGCTCCTGCATCATGTCCACTTTCTACAACGCGGAGACCGAGCTAGCATCAGGGCGCTATTTCCCAATACAAAACCGCGAAAAAATCACGCCCAGCAAATCGTCCGGCGTGAATTTTCCGGTGATGCTGCTGAGGCGTTCTTGCGCCAGGCGTAATTCTTCGGCAAATAGTTCCAGTTGCTGATCGCCGGCCTGATGGGAAGTGGCCGCATATTCGGCGGCGCGATCGAGGTGATCGCCGGCGCCTTTGAGCGCGATCATGTGGCGTTCGCGCGCCAGATAACGCGACTCGGTGGTTTGCCGCCATCCGGCGATGCGCAGTAATTCGCCACGCAATAAATCGATGCCGGTACGCTCTGCCGCCGATAGGTAGACATGCGTCGCATCCTCCCTGGCGTCGACGGCGGGCTTGTGCCCGGAGAGGTCGATTTTGTTCCATATCCGAATCACCGGTACGTCCGGCGGAAAACGCGCCACGATCTTTTCGTCGGCACGCGTCGGGCCGCGGTCGGCGTCCAGCATGTGCAGGATGACATCGGCTTTCGCCACTTCCATCCAGGTGCGTTCGATGCCGATGCGCTCGACTTCGTCCGGGCTGCCGGCTTCAGCCTCGGACGCACGGATGCCGGCGGTGTCGATGATGTTCAGCGGAATGCCTTCGATCTGGATCGTCTCCGTCACCTTGTCGCGCGTGGTGCCGGCAATCGGCGTGACAATGGCCACATCGGCGCCGGCCAATACGTTGAGCAAGGAGGATTTGCCGACGTTCGGCTGGCCAGCCAATACGACGTTGAGGCCGTCGCGCAGCAATGCGCCCTGGGCCGCCTGCTCGAAGACTTGCGCCAGCGTTGCGCGGATGCGGGCCAGTTGGCCGCGGGCATCGGATTGCTCCAGAAAATCGATTTCCTCTTCCGGGAAATCCAGCGTGGCTTCCACCAGCATGCGCAGATGGGTGACTTGTTCGACCAGCGTGTGCACGACGCGGGAAAAATCGCCGGACAGTGATGCCGATGCCGATTTGGCCGCCGCTTCGGTCGATGCATCGATCAAGTCCGCCACCGCTTCGGCCTGCGCCAGATCCAGCTTGTCGTTGAGGAAAGCGCGCTGGGTAAATTCGCCCGGCTGCGCCATGCGCAAATCGATTTCGCTGCCGGCTTCCAGGCAGCGCGTGAGCAACATTTGCAATACCACCGGGCCGCCGTGCCCCTGTAGCTCAAGCACGTCTTCGCCGGTGTATGAATGCGGCGCCTTGAAGTAAATCGCCAAGCCCTGATCGATTGTGCTGCCATCGGCGCGTAAAAACGGCAGATACGTCGCA
>DATMOE010000448.1:0-6870 GCA_035568435.1 Herbaspirillum sp.
ATACCCAGCGTATGCCCCGCCTCCACCGAAAAACTAATATTGTCGATGGCAGTGAATTCACCGCCCTCAACTTTGAAACGGGTTGTCAGATCCCGCACTTCCAGCAATGCACGCATGCGATGAACTACCTTATTATGGGCGACGCAAAGCGCCACCAAGTTTAACGACCAAAGCGCGGCTGACGCCAAACCACCATGCGCTTCTTCCTAAATTTCGCACCACATGCACCATGACGCCAAACTGGTGCACGCCCCTTCTCAACTCACATAATTTAACGCACCAAAATAGATCATTAAATGCATTCCACAATTTAATTCAATATTCAAACCCGCTTAATGCAATATTCAAGCCAAGCGCCGTGCACAAAGGATGAGCGTCCATAACGTCTGCACCAGAACCGACAGCCGTTGACACATCAAATTGATTGTATTGATTGTTCCAAGTCTCCATATTGAGATTAATAATTTAATTTTGGATACAAAATACATTTTAACCAAATAAGATACACATAGCGATCCAAACTTGCAAGCTGTCTCGAAAAGGCTAATTTCGGGACGTTCAAGCACAGGCAGCAGAGGCCTGGCATCCGGTCTGTGGCGGCCTTGGGAAAAATTAATGCGGTGCAACTAAAATAGACTATCCACCCTCTTTATAGGGGACGATCGATCAACCCCATACCTGGATATTTATGACGAATGGCCCCCTGACGGAGAACCGCGCCCGGATTTCCTGCATCATTTGCGCTTTCAACGAAGCGCCGCGCATCGCTGCCGTGCTGGCGGTCGCCGTTGCGCATCCCTTGCTGCACGAGATCATCGTGGTGGACGACGGCTCGACCGACAACACGGCCGAAATCGTGCGCCAGTTCCCCTTGGTAAAACTGATTGCCTCGCCGGAGAATCGCGGCAAAAGCTTCGCGATGGCGACCGGTGTTGCAGCCGCCCAAAACGATCTCCTGATGTTGCTCGACGCCGATCTGCAAGGTCTCGCCGACGAACACATTACCGCGCTTGCCTTGCCCGTTCTATCGGGCCAAACCGATGTCAGCCTGAGTCTGCGGCAAAACAGCCTATTGCTATTCCGTCTCATCGGTCTGGATTTTGTATCTGGCGAAAGAGTGGTCCGAAAGGACTTGTTGAGCGAGGCCCTGAGTGAAATTCGTCTGCTGCCGCGTTTCGGCATTGAGGTATTCATGAACAGCAGGATCATTGCGCGGCGGCTGTCGATTACGGTGGTGCGCTGGCCGCGCGTGACGCAATCCCGCAAAACCGAAAAACTTGGACGCTGGAAAGGCATGCTCGCCGAATGCCGCATGATCGCCGATTTACTGCACGTCTATTACCCGCTGGTGCTGATTTCGCAAACGTGGCGTTTGCTGGCGCTGCGGACCAATCGCACGACCGCAAAGCTAGCGGCGACAGATCTGAAATCCACCTGACGGCGTCTTAACTGAACGGCATTACGAATGCAGCCCCATCTTTCTAATCGTCATCCCCGCAATCTTCGTCACCAGCGCGCGCGGAAAAAATCTTGGCAATAAGGTGCCGATCCGCACGCTGATGCGCGCCGGATAGGCGACGGTTTTGCCTTGATCGAATGCATCCAGCGTCTTTTGCACCACCGACTCCGCACTATCCATGGCCTTCAAGGACATAGTGATGGCGGTTTCAGCAAAGAAATTAGTGGCTGTCGGGCCGGGACACGCGGCCATGACATGCACGCCGTCGCCAGCCAGCTCATTATTTAATGCCTCGCTAAAATGGAGCACGAAGGCCTTGGCCGCGGCGTAGGTCGCCATCGCCGGCAGCGCCTGAAAACTGGCGTTCGAGGCGAGATTGATGATGCCGCCCTTGCGGCGATGCTTCATCCCCTTGCCAAACAGATAAGTGAGAGCGACCAGCGCCTGTACGTTAACCTGGATTGCGCCCTGCTCCCGCTGCAGTTCGTGCGACAGAAAATTGCCGCTCAATCCCAGGCCGGCGTTATTGACCAGCAGATCCACTGCAATAGCGCGGCGTTCAAGTTCGGCAGCGATCCGATTGGCGGCATCGGGATCGGCGAGATCGGCATCGAGCGCAATGCAGTGAACGCCATAGTCATCAGACAAGCGTTTTGCCAGACTTTCCAAAGCCTCCAGCGAACGCGCTACCAGCACCAGATGCATGCCGCGGGCGGCAAGATGCTCGGCGAAAACTGCGCCAAGGCCTTTCGAAGCCCCGGTGACCAGCGCCGTCGACCCACGATAATGAAACATTTTTTGTTCCTCTGCTGCAGGTTTTATCCTGCATCGTCAACGCTGCTGTTATTGATCCACATAATCGAATTCTTCGATCGGCATGATGCCGTGGACTTTTACCGTCATCGAAGCATTATTAAGGCAATTGAGCGCAGAGATTTTACCGTCACGCCGTATCACGGCGCCGGAGCTCAATGTCGGATTGTTATTACCGTTGAGTCCGGTACGGACCGATTTGTCGAACAGAATGTAATCGAAACCTTTGTTATTGAAACGAATGTGCGTTTCGTTTCCGCCGTCATACATGACGGCGCTGATAAAGAAATTCCCGGCTGCCGCTTGCGGCGTTTTCGGATAAGTGAGTTCGATTTTTTGCGGCGTGCCGAAACGGTATTGCAGCTTGCCGGCAGTCGGCGAGATATCTTTCGATGCACAGAGAGACAGCAATCTGGTTTTCAATTTGCATTGAAACAGGACAACTTCGTCAGGCCGGCATAAATTCTCCACCCGTGCAGGGGGGGCTGCATAGACATTGCCGCCAGCGATCAATGCGATACCAAGGGTGATAGGCTGAAGTATTGATTTCATTATTTTCATTTGAAAATCGCTCTCTCTTTTCCGCTATCTATTCATGGTGACGATTCTATAGCAAGTAGCGCTCGTCATCGCATCTGCTCCTCGATCGGCCAGACGAAAAAAAAAGCCGGAGAGCATAAGCTCTCCGGCCAAAACTTAATCAGCGTTTTCTTAAAACGACTTTGTCATTGCCAAATACATACCGCGGCGTTGCCCATACTGCGGCTGCCCGACGCCGATCCCCGAGCCGTCACGTATTTCATACACGCGATCGAACAGATTGATCACGCTCAGCCGGACGTTGACCTTGCCGGCGAACGAATCGTTGAATGTATGGCTGACGCCGGCATTGAACTCGGTATAAGCCGGCAAATGACTGGTATTGTCGAAGCCGTTGCGCAAGCCCGTGCCTAACAAGCCATCCGCGCTGAAGAGCGTGCCGCGCCATTGATACGAGGCGCCGGCCGAAGCGGTGATGGTCTGATTGTGGTCCGCGTACACCCAGTTATTGGCAATATAGTCGAGTTTATCCTGGGAGAAGTTGAATTGGCTGGAGATGATGGTTTTACCAATCGAGGTGGCGCGCGCGAGATTGAAATACGCGCCCAGGTCGTCTTTATGATAATTCAGCGTCAGTTCCGCGCCGTACACCTTGCCTTGGGCATAATTGTACGGCGTGAATATCAGCGCCGAACCGAACTGCCCTTCGTCGATCATGTCCTTTACCTTCTTGTAATAACCATCCACACCCAGCGTCAGGTTTTCGGTTAAACGATGGGTGACGCCAAGGTCGAAGTAATCCGAGCGTTCCGGCTGCACCGGATCGTTCTGGCTGCTCGGCGATGCATTGGTGGTGCCGTTGAAGGCCGCCACGGTACTGCCGGGAATCAGTTCGTTCGGCGGCGGCGTGAAGTATCTGGCATAGCCGGCATGCAAGGTGGTGCGCGGCGTTAGCTGGTACACCAGACCGAGACGCGGACTGAGCTGGCTGGCGGTCACATAAGCGTTGATCCAGTCGAAGCGCGCGCCGTAATTGACGGTCAGCTTATCGCTGAGCTTCCATTCATCCTGCAAATAGAGGCCGACCTGATTGGTGACCTTCTGATCTTGCTCGTTGATCTCATAAGATGTGGGGCTCAGTTGATTGCCCTGCGCATCGGCGGCGAAGGTTAGCGAATCGTTGCTGTTATTGAGTGTCTCGCGGGTATAGGCAATCCCGGCGCGCAGGGTGTGGGTGTCATTGAGGTGATAGCCGGCATCGGCCTGCAAGCCATTGGCCAGACCGGAGCGCACCACATTCGATGCCACGCCGGTATACATCAAATCACCGATGGTATCCGGTACAAACTGTACTTTGGTATAGCGGCTGAAGGCGGCCAGTTGGTAATCGATTTTGTCGCCGATCACCCCTTGCAACGCCAAAATGCCGTAGCGATTGGTCTCGTTCTGGTTTTCATTCAGATTGGCCGATGGATAATCGGTCACGCCGGCGAGCTGGTACATGGGCGTTTTACCCGGCGTATCGGGAATCTGAAAGTGGCTATCGCTATTGGCGAGAATCAGGCTGAGGCGCGTATCCGGGTCGATCAGATAAGAAAAATAACCGAAGGCCTTACTCTGCGAAGTATGGTCATGCATTGTCGAGGACGAGCCGGTCGGATTTTCGATGCCGAGGTTATTAGAGCCGACGGAGCCGTTGATGTAATAGCTGAAACCATTTTTCGAGCCGCTGACGTCGCCGTTGACCTGGCGCGTGTTGTTGCTGCCGACTTCGACGCCGATGTCGCCGCCGTTGTCCACCTGACCGGTTTTGGTATGGATATCGATAATGCCGGCCGTGCGGTCGCCGTATTGGGCCGGCAAAGCGCCGGTGATCAAGTTCATGCTATCGACAAAGCGCGTATCGAGCGTTTGTCCGAAGCCGGAAATACTTTCTGGCAGCATGATGCCGTTCAGACGGTACTGCAAATTGGCGTGATCGCCGCGCACGTGCAACTGGCCGAACGAATCCTGCGTCACACCCGGCGCTTGCAGCAGAAACTGGTTGAACGAGGTGTTGTCGCCTTGCGGCAGTGCGGCGATATCCTTGGGGCCGAAATGATAAACGCTGCTGCCGGTATCGACCGAAATGCTGTTTCTGGCGCGGTCCAGACGCGCATTGACAACGACCGGATCGAGTGTGACGTCGGACGTGGCGGCTGTGTTTGCAGCGGAGTTTGCAGCATCCGGCGTAGCAGGGGAAACGGCCTGCGCATAAGCGGCAGGGATGGAAAAACCATAGGCGAGCGCAATCAGTGCGCTCAGCCGCAACAACCGTGTGTTCATAGTGCATTCCCTAAAGATATGTGTGGACGACAACCGGCACTCCTGAGAGCGGGGTTAGCTGACCGAATAATAAAAAGTGACTTTCAAACTGTATTGAGACGACGCGGCGGCGCTTCTTTGTTTTCACAATGCAATTGAGTTGCATATTTTATAGGTGATTATTTACATTTTGCAATACAGTTGCAACATTATTGCAACAATGTTGCGAAATTGGCGACAAATTATTTTCAGGAGACGAACAATTCTGTTGTACCGGCGCGCTCAGCTTGAGACGGGTTGATTCGGTTGCGGCAGTGGCGCCCTTTCCCGGCCCAGCACAAAAGTCAAAATACCGGTGAGCGCGGCGATCAGTGCAGCCACCGCCATGACGATGGCGAACCCATGCGAAAAACCGGTGTGCAAGACATCCAACGCAAATGAACGCGTAGCGGCCGACCAGTATTGCAATGCCTGCGGCCCATCGCCTGCCACGGCGCGTTGCACAATATCGCCCGCATTCGGCGGCAATACCGTTTGCGCGGCGGCCAGCGTACGCCGGAAATAGCTGCCGGTAAGTTGCACCAGGATGCCGCCGAGACAGGCGACTGCCAGCACAATCGCGGCGAAACGCGTGGTAGTACTGATGCCGGAGGCCATGCCGGCGCGCTCGCCGGGAACGCAATGCATGATGCCTTTCTGCGAATTGCCGTTCAATAATCCAGCGCCGCTGCCGGTGACAATCATGCCTGTGAGCACCAGCCCATAAGAAGAAATGGCGGCCGCGAGCGCGACAATCGCATTGCCTGCACAGACCAGCCCCAGCCCCAAACCCATCAAGCCATGCAAGGGCATCGTGCGCGCCAGCCAAATACCGACGCGCGGAAATATCATCATTGCGAACGCAAAAGGCAACATGGCCAATCCGGCCGTAATGGCGGAAAAAGCAAACGCATTTTGCAGATACAAAGGCAGGAACGTCATCATCACTTGCGCCGATGCCGCGTAGCCGAACATGCCCAGCACCGCGCCCACAAAACGCGGCGCGCGGAACAGGCGTAAATCGATCATCGGTCTTGTTTGCAACAGTTCAACCGGAATAAATACCGCCAGCAACACCAGCCCAGCGGCGGCGCGCAACAGCGTGATCCGGCTATCCCAGCCGGCGGCATTTGCGCCGATCAAGGCCCAGATCAGCGCACACAGGCCGCCGCTGAAAAACAGACCGCCCCATACATCGATACGCGCCGCGCCGACGTCTTTGGATTCATCCACCAGCCGCAATACCAGCCATCCCAAGATCAGGCACACCGGTAAATTCAACAGAAAAATCCAGCGCCATCCGAACCATTGCGTAATGACGCCGCCCAGCAACGGCCCGATCGATATCGCCACCCCCATGACCGTGCCCCACACCGCCCATGCATGCGTGCGTTCATCTTCCTGCTGGAAAGTATGGCCGATCACGGCCAGCGCCGAAGTCAACAGCAACGCCGCGCCGATCCCTTTGGCGGCGCGCGCCAATTGCAATACATAGACCGACCAGGCAATACCGCAGAATAAGGAAGCCAGCGCAAAAATAGCCAGGCCGAGCAGCATGATAGAGCGCCGTCCGTAACGGTCGGCAACGTCGCCGGCCAGCAACAACAGGGATGTGAATGCCAGCATATAAGCGCTGACAATCCATTCGATATCGCTGAAGCCGGCCTGCAGCGAACGCGCAATCGACGGCAACGACACGGCCACAATGTTGGTAT
>DATMOE010000449.1:0-7160 GCA_035568435.1 Herbaspirillum sp.
TAAGCGCGGCGTCGGCCTGATCGCCCATTACGAAACAGTGCGTTCGATTGCCGATGTCGCTGCCGATATGCTGCGCGGCTCGCTTGATGCGCTGGCGCGGCTGGATGAAAAGCAGGCGCACGATCTGATTGCGCACGACGCCATCATCGATCACGGCTTCCGTAACATTACCCGTAATCTGGCGACGTTCATGATGGAAGATCCGCGCACCATTTCGACCTCGATCGATACGATGTGGGTGGCCAAGGCGATCGAACGGATTGGCGATCATGCCAAAAATATTGCCGAATACGTGGTGTATGTGGTGGGCGGCAAAGATATCCGGCATAGCGGTGAGCACGTCGCCGCGGAAAAGACACCCCACGCTTAGCGCAATGACTACTACTATCCTGATTGTCGAAGATGAATCCTCGATTGCCGAGCTGATTGCCTTTACGCTCGAAGAGGCCGGTTGGACACCATTCGTGGTCAGTACTGCTGCGGCGGCTTGGGAATTTGTGCAGCAACGCACGCCGCAGTTAGTGGTGCTGGATTGGATGTTGCCGGACGGCACTGGGCTGCATCTGCTGTCCAAAATCCGCGGCGATCGTCAGTTGCAGCAGATGTCGGTCATCATGCTGACGGCTAAAAGCATGGAAGAAGATAAGCTGGCCGGTTTGGACAACGGCGCCGACGACTATATTACCAAGCCGTTTTCGCCGCGTGAGCTGACCGCCCGGATCAAGGCGCTGATGCGTCGTAAAAGCCCGGAGCATGCGCAGGACATTATGGTGGTGGGGCCGATTACGCTCGATCCGGCCAGTTTTTCGGTCTCTTTGCATGACCATAAGATCGATATCGATTTTGCCGAATTCAAATTACTGAAATTTTTCCTCGCTCACCCTGGAAGGGTGTTCTCCCGCAGTCAATTATTAGATAAAGTGTGGGGCGATCATGTCGTGATCGAGGAGCGCACGGTCGATGTGCACGTACTTCGCCTGCGCAAGTGTCTGCAGGATGCGGAGTATCTGATCAAGACGGTGCGCAGCGTGGGTTACATGCTTTCGGAAAAATAAATGAATCCTCAGGTGTTGTTTTGGGTGCCCGCGGTATTGCGGGCACTGTTGTTTGCCGCCGCGGATGGCGCAGTGTGGTGGATTGCCGGGATCAAGGTTGCGTTGATGGTCGGTATCCTCGGTATCGCCCTTCTGGCGTTGACGCAATTGCATTATCTGTATCGCCTCAGCATATGGCTGGATAATCCAGATCAGGAAAAATTACCCGACGGCTGGGGCGCCTGGACCGATATTTTTGCCCGCCTGTATCGTTTGCGGCGCGATGACGAAAAAAATCAGACCGAATTAACCGAATGGCTGGCGCGTTTTCGTCAGGCCATGCATTTATTGCCGGATGGCGTTGTCATCATGGACGATGTGCTGTTTCTGGAGTGGTGCAATCCGGCGGCGCAGGCGCATCTGGGGCTGGAACTGGCGCGCGATAAAGGCATGCGCGTCACCAATCTGATCCGCAATCCGGCGTTTATCGATTACATCATTCTCGGCCGCTACGAGCAGCCGCTGACCTTGAGCCTGCATAACCGCAAGCTGATCGTGCATATTATTCCGTTCGAAAACCGGCGCCAGATTGTCGTCACGCATGATGCGACCGAATCTGAACGAATCGATATGATGCGGCGCGATTTCATCGCCAATGCCTCCCATGAGCTACGCACGCCGCTGACAGTGATCAACGGTTTTCTCGAAATTGCGCTGGCGCAGCCGAATCTGGATCCGCAGGTGCGCAAGTCGCATCTGCAACTGATGACCGAGCAGGGCAAGCGCATGCAGGGCTTGATCGGCGATATGTTGACCTTGACGCGGCTGGAATCGATCGATTATCCGATGCGGCCCGAGCGGGTGCATATCCGGCCGCTGCTGGAGGGTATTCTGGAAGAAGCCAATGCATTGTCGAACGGGCGGCACGCTATCACGCTGCGAGTCGAGGGGCCGGATTTGAAGGGCAGCGTCGATGAGGTACGCAGTGCGTTCAGCAATCTGGTGTCGAATGCGGTGCGCTATACGCCTAATGGCGGGAAAATCGCGCTCAGCTGGCAGGAAAACGCCAGCGGTCTGGTGTTCACGGTACAGGATAACGGTATCGGTATTGCGGCCGAGGATATTGCCCGTTTGACGGAGCGCTTTTATCGTGTGGATAAAGGCCGCTCGCGCGAAACGCAGGGGACCGGGCTGGGTCTGGCGATCGTCAAGCATGTATTGCTGCGGCATTCGGCGACGCTGGTGATTGAATCGAAGTGGGAACAGGGTAGTAAGTTCATGGCTGTGTTTCCGGCGGCTTCGACGATTTAAGGCGGGAGGATCGCCTGCCCGCGCATCGGCTACAATGGCCCCTCCGCGCAATCCGCGCGCTATTTCCAAATTGCAATGACTCCAGTTTCTTTTTTCCGTAGCGCCGCTCTGGCGCTGGCCGGCACCGTTCTGACCGCTTGTTCAATGTTGACTTCACCGCCCGCGCCGCCGCTCACGCGCGCGGCGGATGTTGCGCCTGTAATTGCCCAAAAACCGATCAAGATCGCTCTGGTATTAGGGGGCGGTGCTGCGCGGGGTTTCGCCCATATCGGCGTGATCAAAGCGCTTGAATCGCAGGGGATTACGCCCGATATTGTCGTCGGCACCAGCGCCGGCAGCTTGGTTGGCGCATTGTATGCCGCCGGCAATAATGGCTTTGCGCTGCAAAAGATGGCGTTGAGCATGGACGAAGCGGCTATCTCGGATTGGTCGGTGCCGTTTTTTGCCAAGGTCTCCGGCGTATTGAAGGGCGAAGCAATTCAGCAATATGTGGACCGGAACGTCAATAACGTGCCGATCGAAAAACTGAAGATCTCCTTCGGCGCGGTAGCGACCGATTTGAACAGCGGCAAGCCGATTTTGTTTCAGCGTGGCGATACCGGGCTGGCAGTGCGTGCATCGTCTGCCGTGCCGGGCGTATTTCAATCGGTGAAGATCGGGTCGCATCAATATGTCGACGGCGGCTTGGTGGCGCCGGTGCCGGTGCGTTTTGCACGGGAAATGGGGGCGGATTTTGTGATCGCGGTGAATATTTCGGCGCAGCCGGATGTGCAGGCAGCGAGCAGTTCGGTCGATGTGATGCTGCAATCTTTTGCCATCATGGGGCAGAGCATTAATTACTATGAATTGCAGGATGCCGATGTGGTGATTACGCCCCAACTCGGCAATATGCGGGGCAACGACTTTACCGGACGCAACAATGCGATTTTATTGGGCGAGCAGGCCGGAATGGCAGCGATTGCCGAGATCCGGCGCAAGCTCAATGCAAAACGCGCTCAGTAGAGCGCGTTTTCGATAAGTTGCCGATAAGGAATTTCAGAGTCGTTTATTCTTGTGGTTCAGGCGCTTCTGGATCGATGATGCGGCGCGCGCCGTTGAAACGTTTTTTCCAGTACTCGATGTTCATGCTTTCAATCCGTACTTCTCCGCCGGTGGAGGGGGAATGGATGAATTTGGAGTCGCCCAGATAAATGCCGACATGGGAGAAGCCGCGGCGCAGCGTGTTATAGAACACCAGATCGCCCGGTTTCAAATCATGGGTATCGACTTTTTCGCCAACCCGGCTGATTTCCGCAGAAGTACGCGGTAAATCGGTGCCCAATGCGGCTTTGAAGACATATTGCACCAAACCGCTGCAATCCAGGCCGCGTTCCGGGGTATTGCCGCCGTATCGGTATTTAATACCGAGCAGGCTCATTGCTTCAACCGCCAGATCCGATGCCTGGCTGGTGACGTGGTCGGTCATGTCTTGTAATTTTGCTAACGCTCTTTGCGTTTTGCTTTGCGGCGCTTGTGCGGGGGTTGCTTCGTAGCTCTGTGCGGCATGGCTCACCCATAATCCAGCGGCCAAGACGCCAGCTTGCGCCAGAATTCTGATTCGGATTAAAGGTGGTTTTAGGCTCATTATTGGTGCGTTCCAATTGACGATAGAGGAATGTAATTGATGCGGCAGAATGTGTCCATCAGAAAATAGTAACAAGCAAGAAAGGTTCCATGTGTTTTTGTAAGCCTTATTCCTTTTTCTGCGCCAGACAAACCAAAAATCCGTACAATCACGGTTCAAATTTTGATAGGGAAACACGATGCAAACCAGGCCATTCCTGACTTTTGATGATGTGAAAAAGATTGCTGCTGCGGCTGAGGTCGAAGCAAGAACGAAGAATTGGGCGGTGGCGATTGCGATCGTCGACGCCGGCGGTCATTTGATGTGGTTTCAACGGCTCGATGGCGTTGCGCCTATATCGTCCACAATTGCACCGGCAAAAGCCCGCTCGGCAGCGTTGGGTTGCCGGGAAAGCAAGATTTATGAAGATATCGTCAATAACGGCCGTTATTCCTTCTTGAGCGTGCCTGGCGATTTTGCCTTCCTCGAAGGCGGCGTGCCGATCATGGTCGACGGTTATTGCGTCGGTGCGATAGGCGTTTCGGGCGTTAAATCGGCCGAAGATGCGCAAATCGCCAAAGTCGGCATCGCTGCGCTGGCGTAGTTCAAGTAGTAGAAGGGAGAAGGGGGAATAAATGGCGTGCGTGCCGAACGGTTTAATCAGTCTTCCTGATTGTCTGGGAGGGGGGTTCTAGGCTATAATCGTTCGGTTTAGCTAATTTTATTCCGCCCCTAGCGCATACCACTTCCCTATCGTCTTAAAAAGACTTAAAAACGTTCGTCCGGCTTGTCTCAATCATCAAGAATTAAGATTAAGGCAAGGCCGGGTCGAAGCTTGATAACGGTCATTCTGGCGCAGCTAGCGGCGGTAACAACATCAGGAGTTACCCTTGCTGCCATTTCTATCTGGCCCCACCGTTCCCGCTATCCTCGCGTTAGCTGACGGAACGATTTTCCAGGGAATTTCCATCGGCGCTGTCGGCGAGACTACCGGCGAAGTCGTATTTAATACGGCGATGACCGGCTATCAGGAAATCCTCACCGATCCCAGCTACAGCCGCCAGATTGTTACCCTCACCTATCCCCATATCGGTAATACCGGTGTCAACACCGAAGATCTTGAAGCAGGCCGGATTCATGCCGCCGGTTTGATTATCAAAGACTTGCCGCGTCTGGTTTCCAATTTCCGCAGTACCCAAACATTGGGCGATTATCTGACCCAGGGCAAGATTGTCGCCATCGCCGGTATCGATACCCGTATGCTGACGCGCATTTTGCGTGAAAAGGGCGCCCAGAGCGGTGCGATTGTCGCCGGCGAGTCCGATATTGCGGCAGCAACCGCCAAGGCATTGGCGGCCGCGCGCGCATTTCCCGGTCTGGCAGGGATGGATCTGGCGAAAGAAGTCTCGACCAAGCAAGCTTACAACTGGACCGAAACCGAGTGGCAACTCGGGCGCGGCTATGGTCAGCAGATCACGCCGAAATATCATGTGGTGGCGTTCGATTACGGTGTTAAATCCAATATTTTACGGATGCTCGCACAGCGCGGTTGCAAAATCACCGTGCTGCCGGCGCAGGCCAGCGCTGCTGACGCACTGGCGCTTAATCCAGACGGTATTTTCCTGTCCAACGGCCCCGGCGATCCAGAGCCTTGCGATTACGCCATCGCGGCCACCAAGGAACTGATCGAACGCGGGATTCCGACCTTCGGCATCTGCCTCGGCCATCAGATCATGGGGCTGGCATCCGGCGCCAGCACGCTGAAGATGAAATTCGGCCATCACGGCGCGAATCATCCGGTGCAGGATCTGAACACCAAACAAGTACTGATTACTTCGCAGAACCACGGCTTTGCCGTCGATGCGGCCACGCTGCCGGCAAATTGCCGCGTCACGCATGTGTCGCTGTTCGATGGCTCGCTGCAGGGTTTTGCCCGTACCGATAAACCCGCGTTCTGCTTCCAGGGCCATCCTGAAGCATCGCCCGGACCGCATGACATTGCCCCGCTGTTCGATCAATTCGTGGCAATGATGGAGAACCACAAAAATGCCTAAGCGTACCGATATTAAAAGCATCCTGATCATCGGCGCCGGTCCGATCATTATCGGCCAGGTTTGCGAATTCGATTATTCCGGCGCACAGGCTTGCAAGGCTTTGCGTGAAGAAGGTTACAAAGTCATTCTGGTCAACAGTAATCCGGCCACGATCATGACTGACCCGGAAATGGCCGATGTCACGTATATCGAGCCAATAACCTGGCAAGTGGTCGAACGCATTATCGCCAAGGAAAAACCGGATGCGATCCTGCCGACCATGGGTGGCCAGACGGCGTTGAACTGCGCATTGGATTTGCATCATAACGGTGTGTTGACCAAATACGGCGTTGAGCTGATCGGCGCTTCGCCCGAGGCGATCGATAAAGCGGAAGACCGCTCCAAGTTCAAGGATGCGATGACCAAAATCGGTCTCGCTTCAGCCCGCTCCGGTGTGGCGCACTCGCTTGAACAAGCGTGGGGCGTGCAAAAAGGACTCGGCTTTCCGGTCATTATTCGTCCGTCATTCACGATGGGCGGCACCGGCGGCGGCATCGCTTATAACGCGGAAGAATTCGAAACCATCTGCAAGCGCGGCCTGGAAGCATCGCCGACCTCCGAACTGTTGATCGAAGAATCGCTGATCGGCTGGAAAGAGTATGAAATGGAAGTCGTGCGCGATAAGGCCGACAACTGCATCATCGTTTGTTCGATTGAAAATCTGGACCCGATGGGCGTGCATACCGGCGACTCGATTACGGTAGCGCCGGCGCAAACGCTGACTGATAAGGAATATCAGATCATGCGTAATGCGTCGCTGGCGGTATTGCGTGAAATCGGCGTCGATACCGGCGGCTCGAATGTGCAGTTTTCGGTCAATCCGGTCGATGGCCGCATGATCGTGATCGAAATGAATCCGCGCGTGTCGCGCTCATCGGCGTTGGCCTCGAAGGCCACCGGTTTCCCGATCGCCAAGATCGCTGCCAAGCTGGCGGTCGGTTTTACGCTGGATGAACTGCGCAATGAAATTACCGGCGGCGCGACGCCGGCATCGTTCGAGCCGTCGATCGATTATGTCGTCACAAAAATCCCCCGTTTCGCATTTGAGAAATTCCCGCAAGCCGATGATCATTTGACGACACAGATGAAGTCGGTCGGCGAAGTGATGGCCATCGGCCG